>JALVWW010000184.1 GCA_027023175.1 Campylobacterales bacterium | reverse complement strand
CCTGCAAAATTCCATCTTTTCATTACACCGCTAAAACCTCTACCTTTGGTTTTAAAAACAGTTTTAACTTTTTTTGCCTCTTTCAAAGGAGTCAAATCAATATCACCTGTTTCTTCATTTGAAACTTTAAGAGTAACAAATCTGTTAAACTCTTTTGTAAGATTATACTTTTTTTGCTGACCCTCTATAGCTTTATTGGTTTTTTTGCCGTCACTGTACGCAACTATAGCTTTCTTGTCATCTTTTATCTCGCATACTTTAGCACTCAATACTTTGCAAAGTGTTACAGGAACACTTGGAACTCCAACGGTTCTACTCATTCCTATCTTTTGTACAATATATTCCATTATTTACCCCTTTGCACCCATTGCTCTTACTTCCACATTAACTTCCGGAGCAAGATCAAGTTTCATTAATGAATCAATGGTATCAGGTGTTGCTGACACTATATCAATAAGACGTGAATGAATTCTCATCTCAAACTGCTCTCTTGAATCTTTGTTTACGTGTGGAGATCTAAGAACTGTATATCTTTTTATCTTAGTAGGCATAGGCATAGGACCGATAATTTCCGCCCCTGTTCTCTTGACAGCTTCTACTATTGCTGCGACTGATCTGTCCAATACTCTGTGATCATAAGCTTTAAGCTTAAGTCGTATTTTTTCCATTGTGGCTAACCTTATAAAAGAACTTGTCGCAAATGCGACTATTTTTGGAACTGTGATTATACTTTATTGCCCTAAAATAGTCAATAAGTTTAATACTATTTGATAGATTTTTTCTATTTTCTTTCCTTTTAATAAGGAAAATATGATATAATTTTAGGCAAACAGTATCTGGAGAAAAAGTAATGGGATTGTCTCAACTTGAAATATTATATGACTACGAACCTAAAAAACTTGACTATATCGATAGAAAAGTCCAAATCACACAAAAAAAGAGCATTATTACTGCTCCACCAAAAAGTGGCGTTACATATCTCATTTATTCTCACTTGATGCAATACAACAAAGATAGCTACCTTTATATCGACTTTAATGATAGCAGAATTGTCGGCAAGTTGATAAAATCAAATTTACAAAATTTTATTGTAGAAAAAAATATCAAACTTTTGATAATGGAAAATTTTGATTTTAGTTTTGAGATTCCTAAATGCGATGAAATCATCATAACTACTGATAAATATAAAAAATTAGATGGTTTTGAGTCAATAAATTTTTATCCGCTTGATTTTGAAGAGTATATTGCATTTGACAAAACTCATTCCAAAATAGAAAATATATTTAATTCTTTTGCAAATAGCGGTACGTATCCTTTTATTGCACTTTCAAATGAAGTTGACAAGATTAAATACCTTCAACATCTACTATCTTTAATGACAAAAGACAAAAAGCAGCTTGCTATACTTAAAGCTTTCTCATTTTATCAAGCTCAAAGTGTTTCACTTTATCAAATATTTAACAAACTCAAATCTGATATAAAAATCTCAAAAGATTTGTTTTATGATTTGGTAGAGGATTTAAAGGAGAAACAAATCATACTTTTTTTAGAAAAATATAACTATCCAAAAGCGAGTAAAAAACTTTTTTTTATAGATTTTGCACTAAAAAATGCACTTAGTTTTGAAAAAGATTTTTTAAAAAGACTGGAAAATATCGTTTATCTTGAAATGTACAAAAGAGATAAAACTCTTTATTACACTGATGAGATAGATTTTTATCTACCTGAAGAAAACTACGGCATACTTGTAATACCATTTTTACCTCCGGTATTGTTGAAAAATAAAATTATTAAAAGAAAAAAAGCTTTTAAAAAATTAGGTATTAAAAATATCTATATCATTAGTTTGGGCAATGAGGACGAATTTGAAAATGACGGCATAAGATATGAAATCATCCCTTTTTGGAACTGGGCAGGAAGTTTGTAAAAAGTGTTGGGTACTGGGTGTTAGGAAAGAGTGGTTTTAAATCTTAACACTAAACACTTCATTTCGTATCTACCTCTTTTTTATAGTAGGCACTTACTTTTCCATTACTTGCACTAACTAACATAAGCCATCTGCCCGGTTTGTTTATATTAAACTCGGGAAAGATATATTTGCCATTTTTCTCTTTCGAGGAAAGTTTTATATCATATCTATCATCATCGGGTCTTGTTATTTTTACATTGATAGTTAAATTATCTGCTGTTTTATTTGTATATTTATCAGTGATGATAATATCAAGATAATTTTTACCCAAAATAAATTGTTTATTATTTATCTTTAAACTATATTGTTTATTAAAAAGTTCTTGCTCTTTTTGAATTTCATTTATATGATTGTCAACATTTTGATATTTTTTCATATAAGCTTCATCCATTTGAACCGGATGCTTTAGTGCTATCATGATGGTTCCCGCACCCATTATTACTACAGCTATTATGGCTATAGTGATCCCGTATGGCCAGAAGCTTTTTTGCTTTTTACTCATTTTTCTCCCCGTTTTGATAAAATTATTGCTTTTTATGTTTTGTAAAATATTTTCTTTTTGTATAAACAATAACAAAATACAAAAAAGATCCGTATATAATTATCCTTAATATATCTATAAGTACTCTGTTTGTATTGCCTATGCTGGATTTTAATTTTATACCCAATTTATCAGATACTCTATCTGCAATATCAGCATATCCGTTTAGCATAGCAGCTGAATATTTATCCTTTCCTTTTTTCTCTGTAAGAATTGGTATAATAGTACCGCTAAATGGACTAAGTATAGAATCAACATCAATAAGTTTGCTTGTTTGCGGTGAAGTCATTATATCAACTTTTTGTTCATTTGCAGCCATTGTTAGCAATATAAAAGGTTTATTTAATTTTTTAGTAAGATTTTTTTCATAAAGCTTTATCTTTTGAGCATTAATAGTTTTTTTGGCACATAGATATATAGATATACCTGTCTTTTCTTTTACTTCAGTACCTATTTTTACTATTTCACCTATCGCTCTTTGGTTTACCAAACTATCATTGCAAAGTATCAAATCACTCTTTGAGTACAAAGCAGTAAACAAAAACAAAAAAAGAAGAGTGGCACGAAGCCACCCTCTATAGTAATTTATTACCAATTCTTAGCCCAAAAACAGATGATGTGGAGTCAAAACTGCCCAAAGAGAAATAAGAGCTGTCAATACTAGTCCCCAACCTGATAATTTATATAATAAATCTCCCATTTTAACTCCTTCTTACTTTACAAGCTCATAATGCTTGTAGTTGTCATCACTTTTAAACTTTATGCCTTGAGGATCTTTTATCTTGTAAAATTTATCGGCATTTTGTTGTTGAACATTTATATCCCATACAGTCAAAAATACCAAAATCCCCAAAAGCAATACCGTTGCTATCAAGCCACCCATTAAGCCATTAAGATTGAAACACAATCTTCTTGTAGGATTTTCTTCATTTAATCTCATATCTTTACTCCTATTGTCTTAATGTATCTACATAAGTAGCTACGGCTTTTTTCTGAATATCTGAAAGAATACCGTTATTAAAAGAAGGCATTCTGCCTATGATACCTCTTTTTCCATGAGCTAATACATGTTTAACCAATGTTTGATCATACGCAACCAAATTAGGTGCGGTTCCGCCGTTACCTTTTCCATCTTGCCCATGACAACCCGCACATGCAGCAAATCCGGCAGGTGCTTTACCTTTTAAACCACCGGCAACATATTCTGCTATCTTTTTAGCCATATCACCGCTTGCCATACCTGCAGGCATTTCACCTAAAGCATAACCAAGCTGACCTTTACCATCATTTAACTTTGTATCGCCAAGTGCAGCCGAACCTCTTTTGATAACATCAAGAACTTGATTTGCCGCAAATCTGTGCATAAAATTTTGTGCTTTTCCATTTAGTCCATCACCTGTAATACCGTGACAAGGTGCACAATTGTTGATAAAGACGCCCTCGCCCATATTTTTTAGAGTTTCAGCATCGGCATTTGCCCACTTTTTCTGAAATACTTTATTATATGCCTGAGTCTCTTCATTCCATTGACCTATCTGAGAAAATGACCATAATGGATATCCTGAGAGTGCATACCATATCCACCATATAATAGTTCCTACAAATGCCATACCCCAGCCTGTAGGTATCGGATTATTATATTCGCCTACTCCATCCCACTCTTCACCTGTTAATTCACCCGTACTCTTATCGGTTTTCATCTGTCTTATATATTTACCTGCTACAAAAACAGTCAATATGATAATAGCGGCAGCACCGATCAGAGCAAGAACATTTACATTATCACTAAACCATTTCATTAATTTGCTCCTTCCTCATTTTTTTCTTTAGTATGTTTTTCGATCGGAGTAGAGTCTATATCATCATTAAGTGCAAGATTTGAGTACTTTTCATAATCTCTTTTACCCTCTTTTTGAGTTTTATATAAATGATGAATATACGCATACAGGCCAACTGTAAGCAATACTATCATCAAAAGATAGCCGTATGCCTGTAACTCTCTTATAGTTTCTATCTCCAATCTTTATCCTTTTATTTTAAACTGTTTAGATATGCTATAAGTGCAACTATTTCAGGTACTTTACCCTGGGCAACCATATCTTTTACGCTTTGGTTTTTCATATCAGCCGCAACTTTTTTTGCATCAGCCAAAGCCTGAGCTTCAGCACTTTTTATATCACCGAGTTTAGGCATGCCAGGTTTATCATAAGGAACACCAAAAACTTTTTTTACTGTATAGGCTTCAGCATAAGCTGTATCTAAATCAGCAACTTTTTTAAAAAGATGAGGATATGCCGGCATTATACTGTCCGGAACAACACTTTTTGGATCTAACATATGATTTTCATGCCAGTCAGTTGTTCTGTAGTTACCGACTCTGTGAAGATCCGGTCCGGTTCTTTTTGAGCCCCATAGAAAAGGTCTATCATAAGCATACTCACCACTCAAGCTATACATTCCGTATCTGTCAGTCTCACTTTTAAAAGGTCTGATAAGCTGAGAATGGCAAGCATTACAACTCTCTTTTATATATATTTGTCTTCCTGCTAGTTGCAACACAGTATAGGGCTTAGTTCCTACAACCGGTCTTGACTCTTTTGCAAAGTCCGGAAGTATAGTAACAAGTCCTGCATAAGCTATGACAACAAAAACACCTACTGCAAAAAAGAATGGATTTTTTTCTAACCAATGAAACATATCAACCTCCTTTTATGATGCCATAGGCGATGTATAAGCAGGCTCTTTTTCAAGCTCTCTGCCGGCTGCAAATGTTTTGTAGATATTATATGCCCACATAAACACACCTATTAGATAGAATAGTCCACCTATTCCTCTTAAAGTATAGTATGGATGCAAAACTTTTACAGTATCTATAAACGAATAAGTTAAGTTTCCATACATATCTGTTGCTCTCCACATCATACCTTGAGTGATACCTGCTATCCACATACTTGTAAAATAAAGAACTATACCGGTAGTTTGTATCCAAAATTGAGCATCAACAAGTTTTTTGCTGTATATCTCTCTTTTAAACATTCTTGGAGTCATGTGGTAAATTGCAGCTATGATCATAAATCCAACCCAGCCGAGAGTTCCATCATGAACATGTCCTGGAATCCAGTCAGTAAAGTGAGCCAAAGCATTTACTGATTTGATAGCTTGGATAGGACCTTCAAGTGTTGAGAACATATAGAAAGTTGAAGCAAGGATCATAAACTTGATAAGCGGATTTTCTTGAAGCTGTCCCCACTCACCTTTCATGGTAAGAAGCATATTTATAGCACTTCCCCAAGATGGAAGGATAAGAACAACTGAAAAAATTGAACCCATTGTTTGAACCCAGTCAGGAACAGTTGAATAAAGAAGGTGGTGACCGCCTGCCCAAAGATATACAAACATCAAGCCCCAAAATGAAAGAAGTGAAAGTTTGTAAGAAAATATAGGCTGACCTGACTCTTTTGGCAAAAAGTAATATATCATAGCAATAATAGGTACTGTAAAAACAAATGCAACAGCATTGTGTCCATACCACCACTGCACCATGGCATCATTACTTCCAGCATACATAGATACCGAATGAAACCAGTTTCCAACATGTGCTACAAAGTATGTAGGTACTTCCATATTGTTAAATAGGTAAAGCATAGCAACGCCTAAAAATGTAGCTATATAATACCATACAGAAATATAAAGAACTCTCTCTCTTCTAAGTCCGATAAGACCAAATATCTCTATGCCCCATATAACCCATATAACAACTATAGCTATATCTATAGGCCATTCAAACTCTGCATACTCTTTTGAAGTTGTATAACCCAAAAGCAGTGAAACTACTACGGCAGCTACAGTCAATACATATAAAAGTACTTGAAACTTTGCCAACCCCATTAAAAACTTGGACTCTGCCATAGAGACCTTCAAAACTCTTTGACCTACATAGTACCAAGTAGCAAATATACCACTTACTGTAAAACCGAATGCTACTGAGTCAGTGTGCATAGGTCTAAGTCTGCTGAAAGTCAAATACTCTCCTCCTAGGTAGTTCAAGTCTGGAAAAGCCAACTGAAATGCTATGAACACTCCGATAGTCATCCCGACTATACCCAAAACGATAGCTAAAATTGTATAAGCTTTAGCAATCGTATAATCGTATGCTATTGCATTACTATCTTGCATACAATACCTCCTTATAATTTTGTCATATAAATGTCACTTTCGCTGTAATTGTACTACAAGTTTTATACAAATAAACTTAAATTTGTTAAAAGTTTGTTAATTTATTAATGTAAGTCATTTTTAAGCTTGGGTAATATTTTCAACTCTTTATCTTGTAGCCGAGCCCTGAAATATTCTCTACAAACTCCTTGTCAGTCTTTGTTCTTATCCTTTTTATAAATGTTCGAACAGCTGCATCATTTACTTTGGAGTTGTTCCAAACATTTTTTTTAAGATTCTCGTGAGAGACAAAAGAGCCTATATTGTCCACCAAAAGAGATATGAAACTTAACTCTTTTTTTGTAAGTTTAATTGGGACTCCGTTTTTAGAAAGTATATGTTTTGTTTTATTAAATTCATAATTATTACTTAACTTTATAATATTATCGACTGAAAGTTTTTTACCTGCTATCTCCTCGATGGTTGACAACAGTTCATCCACATCAACCGGCTTTATAAGATATTTGTCTATTCCTATATCTATAGCACTTAAAAGTTTCTCTTTTTCACTAAAGGCACTAAATAAAATAATAGGTACATCTTTGGAAATTTCTCTTATCTTTTTAGCCATATCCAAACCGTTGCAAACCGGCATCAATATATCACTTATTACAATATCGGGCTGATATTTTTTAAATTTTTTAAATCCCTCATCACCGTTACTTGCAGTAACAATTTCTTTAAATTCATTTTCAATAGCACTTTTTAAAAGATTTCTTATCTTTTCTTCATCCTCTACATAAAGAAGGGTTAAATCTTTACATATATTTTTTTTACTCATTTTTTTCTTTCCTGTTTGTTTGGTAATTTTATCATAAAACATGCACCATCATTTTTATTTGAAACTTCTATTGAGCCACCATTTTGTTCTATAATTTTTTTACTCATATACAGTCCTATTCCCGTACCTTGTTTGCTGTGTTTTGTTGTAAAATAGGGGTCAAATATTTTATCCAAAATATTTTCACTTATTCCACCTCCATTATCACATATAGAAATCTTTACCTGATTATTTGATGAAGATATCTGTATGTCTATTTTTTTATGATTTTTATCCTTGGCAATCAAAACATCTTTTGCATTATTTAGTATGTTTAAGATTACCTGTAAAATTTCATTTGGATATCCATTGATAATTATACTGTGTTTATTATTAAAGTTTATTTTAATATTATGACTTTTTAGTGTCTCTTTTATGATAAAAATGGCTTCCTCTACAGAATCTTCAATATAAAAATCACTTTTTTCCCTAGTAGGCTTAAAAAAATCTCTAAAGTCATCTATGGTTTTTGACATTCTGTTTATAACTACTTTACAGTCATTATAATCTTTTTCAAACTCTTGAATACTATTTTTTAAAAAAGCATCTTTTAATTTAAAAAGCAATATGCCAAGCTCACTAAGAGGTTGCCTCCACTGATGAGCAATATTTGCTATCATTTCACCCATTGCAGCAAATCTCGCTTGTTGAAACATTATCCTGTCTTTTTCTCTGTTTTTTTCCACCTCTTTTTGAATTTTAATTTCAAGGTTTTTATTTAATTCTTCCAATTTTAATGTTTGCTTTTTGATTCTCTCTTCAAGTGTGGCATTTAAACTTTCAAGCTCTTTCTCTTTTTTTTCAAGTTCTTTAGCAGTAAGTACAGCATCAGTTACATCATACCTGATAGCCACGAACTCTTTAATGTCCCCTTTTTCATCTAAAATAGGAATAACAGTAGAATTTACATAAAAGGTTGTTCCATCCTTTGCCATATTTTTTACTGTAGCTTTGTAGGTTTTTTTTGCAAGGATTGTATCCCACAATTTTTTAAAAACCTCTTTTGGCACATCAGGATGTCTTACGATATTGTGATTTTTTCCTATAAGTTCCTCTTTTGAATATTTGGAAATCTTACAAAACTCTTCATTTGCAAAAGTTATGATACCGTTTATATCTGTTTTTGAAACGATATTATTTTTTTCAATAGCTTCAATATACTGTTTTAACATGATTAAACCTTCGGTTTAGGTGTAAAGGTAGGAAGAGGCAAAAGGATAAAGAGTTTTGCTTGAGTATAGCTTAACCTTCAACCTTCAACCTTCATCCTTCAGTCTTATTTTACTTTACAACAATCGTGAAAAGTCGCATTTGGATCGGTTATAAACCAGTAGCCTTTATATATCATATAAAATCCAAATGCAATTATAACAAAAGAGGCTATTTGTATCATAGTTTGCCTAAAACTACTACTTTTAAGTGAGCCTACAATAAAACCGAGACCAAGAAGTACAGGTATGGTAGAAAGACCAAATATAAGCATTACAACTCCGCCCCAAAAAGGCGAACCTGTAGAAGCAGCTGAAGCTGCAAAAAAGTAAACAAGCCCACAAGGCAAAAAACCGTTTAACATTCCAAGAAAGAAAAAACTAGGAAGGGATTTTGAATGAATAAGTTTTGAAAAAAGTTTTTTTACTGCCGAACTTCCCGCCAAAGAGACTTCTATCGAAGTTAAAAATTTTATCTTCCCCATCAAAGAAAATCCCATAATAACCATAAAAATTCCAATTATTAAATTAAGAAGTCCCATAGATATATGATTGAAAACAAATACGCTACCAAGCAATCCAAAAATTACGCCAACAATAGTATAAGAGGTAATTCTACCCAAATTATAAAGCAAATGACAAATAAACTGATATGATTTACTTTTGCTAGCATCTATCTTTGCAGCAGTGTAAGCCACTATGAAGCCTCCACACATTCCGACACAGTGCCCCAGACTCCCTAAAAAAGCAACACTTATAATAACATAAAAATTTACTATATCCACTATATGGCCTTAGTTTTTGTTCAAAGGCAAATTATAACTTTTTAGTGTTAAATTTATATTAATGAATTTATACAAATTCGAAAAACTCTTTAAAGATATATTTGCTATCATGCGGACCCGGGCTGGCTTCAGGATGATGCTGCACTGAAAAAACAGGGGAATTTTTATATCTGAGTCCCTCTATTGTTTCATCAAAAAGATTGATATGAGTAACAGTTGCAATTTCACATATACTGCTTGGGACATTGTAGTTGTGATTTTGTGCAGTAATTTCTACAATCCCACTCTCTTGGTTTTGTACCGGATGGTTTCCTCCGTGTTGACCAAATTTCAACTTATAGGTTGGATACCCGTTAGCAATACTAAGAAGCTGATGACCCAAACAAATGGCAAACATAGGAATTTTTGCATCGATTAGTTCACTTATTTGCTCTTTTTCTTTTTTTAATACAAGCGGGTCTCCAGGACCGTTTGAGAGAAAAACAGCTTTAATCTCACCTTTTTCATATCTTTTTACAAGCTCTTTTGCATCAAAATCATGGGGTACCACTTCCACCTCAAATCCAACTTCACAAAGTTCATTTAAAATATTTCTTTTTATACCGAA
>JALVWW010000183.1 GCA_027023175.1 Campylobacterales bacterium | reverse complement strand
TTTCCGCAGGCTCATCTTTTTGGACTGCCAAAACAAAAGCACCCTCTTTGTGATTATAAATGGATTTAAGACCACTGTTTAAGTCTGAAATAGACACACCAAGATATCCTCTTACGATTTTACCTTTGTTTATAAGAGTCAATGCTATCTTTTTAACCATATTGGAAGGTATTGCAAAACCTATACCGTTATTGCCCCCGCTTCTTGTTATGATGGCACTATTTATACCTATGAGTGCACCTCTGCTGTCTACTAAAGCACCTCCAGAGTTTCCGGGATTGATAGAGGCATCAGTTTGTATAAAATTTTCATACTGATTTATACCGACCTTATTTTTGTTGAGTGCTGAGATAATACCTTGAGTTACAGATTTGCCTACACCAAAAGGGTCACCTATGGCAAATACTATATCTCCCACTTTTAAATCATCAGAATTTCCAAACTTGATAGGAGTCAGGTTTTTGGCATCTATTTTTATGACAGCTATGTCTGTTTTTGGATCGGTTCCTACAACTTTTGCATCATACGGCTTATCCACTCCTTTTATAGAAACTTTTATGCTATCCGCATTTGATACAACATGGTTGTTTGTGACAATATAACCGTTGCTTGTCACTATAACACCGGAACCGAGTGCATAACTTTTTCTCTCAAGTTTTTTTGGCACTCTTTCATTAAAGCCCTGTCCGAAAAAGTCTCTAAAAAAAGGATTTCTATATAGATTGTACATTTGGTTGTCCATATAAACCTTTTTTGTTGTAGAGATATTTACTATACTCTTTTGAGGCTCTTTGATGACATCATAATATGAGAGTATCTTATCTGGCATGACGCCTGGCACTACTCTTTGTTTGATATCTTTTGCATTTTGAAAAGTTACTTTTGCCGATAAACTCAGGCTAAATATGCCCAAAATTGCTATAAGCAGCAAATTAATCTTCTTTTTCATATTCCTCTCCTTAAAAATTTTATCTGACCTTACACACCATATTATATACTGAGCGAAATGAGAGGCGTTATAATGCAAGGCGGAAGTTCTTTAGCGTAGCCGTAGCTACGGTAAAGGTTTTCCAACGAAGCCAGGATAATGCCTATCCTTTCGCCCTTTGGGTGATTTTTGTGACACGCGATTGACTGCATTACATCTCCTCACCGAAGACAGAGCTATGCTTCGTCGATGTGCCTTGCACTCTCATATCGCAAAAATCACTCAGTTTATGATATGGTGCGTAAGGTCAGATTTTATATGGAAGTATAAAACATAAATGTAAATGAGAGGTAAATCAATAAGGATGTAGATTTTAGGATTTAGAATTTAGACAAGTAAGATTTGATATTTAGAGATGCCCTTTATTTTTTTTTGAGCCAAAAATGGATACAGGTTGATTGACATAGACTAAACTTTTATGATATAATTACGGTCAAAGAATGTAATAAGGAGTTAAAAGTGAGTAACAGTCTATATGAAACATTAGGAGTAAGCGAATCTGCTTCAGCAGATGAGATAAAAAAAGCCTATAGACGCCTCGCTAGAAAGTATCATCCTGACATCAACAAAAGTCCTGATGCGGAAGAGAAATTTAAAGAGATAAATGCAGCTTATGAGATACTAAGCGATCCGGAAAAAAGAAAACAGTATGATATGCATGGAGATAACATCTTTGGCGGACAAAATTTCCATGACTTCGCTTCATCTCACGGAAATGCTGCAGACCTTGATGAAATACTTAGAAATATTTTTGGTGGAGGTGGTTTTGGTGGCTTTAGCAGTGGAGGTTTTGAAGGCTTCGGGGGCGGATTTGGAACCCATCAAAGACAAAGAGAGCCGGACCTTGATGTGACAGCCAAGATAACTATACCGTTTGATGTTGCGGTGCTTGGCGGAACACATGCTATAAACTATAATGGAGAGAGTTTTAGCGTAAAGATACCTGCGGGTATAAAAAATGGAGAAAAATTACGCATCAAAGGAAAGGGAAAAAGTTATAGCGGGAAAAAAGGAAACCTTTATCTTATAGTTGAAGTTGCTCCAAGTAATGAGTATGAAAGAGTAGGTAACGACTTGTATAAAAACTTTGACATTCCTTTGAAAACTGCAATGTTTGGAGGAAAAGTAAAAGTTAAAACCCATTACAAGGAGATAACCCTAAAAGTAGGAAAAAATACCAAACAGGGACAAAAGTTTAGAGTCAAAGGGTATGGTGTGGTTGATAGAAAATCCGGAGTCAAAGGTGATTTGTACCTAAAAGCCAATATAATTTTACCAAAAGTTGAAGAATTGGATGAAGATTTGGTAAAATTGATGAAAGAAAAATTACCTGAATAAGGAGAG
>JALVWW010000182.1 GCA_027023175.1 Campylobacterales bacterium | reverse complement strand
GAAGTCAAAACTATCTGTTTTCCGTTATTGTGAAGTTCATTGAAGGTATGAAAAAACTCCTCTTGAGTCTGAATTTTATTGCTTAAAAACTGTACATCATCTATAAGTAAAATATCGCAGTTTCTATACTTTTCTCTAAATCTGTCCATTGTTTGATTTCTAAGGTTGTAGGTAAAATCATTCATAAACTGCTCGATAGTTGCATAAATGATAACTTTTCCTCTTTCACTTGCATAATTTCCTATGGCATGGACCAAGTGGGTTTTTCCAAGGCCTGTAGGACCATATATAAAGACAGGATTGTAAACGACACCCGGTTTTTCCGCGACTGATTTTGCAACTGTAAAAGCAAACTGGTTTGAGCTGCCTACAACAAAGCTGCTAAAGGTAAAAGAGGGATTTAGTATAGTTTTCTTTTGTGAGTTTTGTATCTCTTTTTGTATCTCTTTTTTGATACTCCCTCTTCCTCTTTTACCATTTTTAACTCTGATAATTATCTGAGGTTTTTTTCCTGTTTTAACTTCATACAGGTGGGATAGTTTTTCGGAATATTTTGTTTTTATCCAGTTGGCTATAAGTATATTTGGAACTTCAAAAACCAAAAGGTCAGACTTTGACTCTTTTTCATTAAAAGAGAGTTGTTTTATATATCTGTTATACTCTTGTAGGGTTATCTCTCTTTTTAAAAGCTCCAACACATCATCTATAAGCAAAATTTTCCTTTGATTCCATTTTTTACTTTTTCACATGTTGAAAACTATGTGAAAACATATATAATTTTAGCTAAAATACCTTAAACAATTGGTTAAAACAATTTTTAAAATATGTTAACTATAATTCACATGTTGAATATAGTGTGAAAAACTATTGTTTATAAAGGAATTTTTTAAAAATGAATATACTTGGAATTGACCCCGGAAGCAGAAACTGTGGATATGCCATTATAAAAAAAGAAAAAAGCAAAGTTACTCTTGTTGAAGCAGGACTTATAAAAATAAAAGAGACAAAACTACAAGATCAGATAATGGAGCTTGTAGAAGGTCTTGATATAATTATAAAAAACAATATCATAGATGAAGTTGCCATCGAAGATATCTTTTACGCCCACAATCCAAAAACAGTCCTGAAACTTGCCCAATTTCGTGGAGCTTTGTCACTGAAGATACTTTTAGAGCTTGGAAACTTTTACGAATACACCCCACTTCAAGTAAAAAAAGCAGTAACAGGAAAAGCAAAAGCAGCCAAAGAGCAAGTGGCTTTTATGGTAAAAAGAATTTTAGGTATCAAACAAGATATTAAACCTCTTGATATAACTGATGCTATAGCTATCGCACTAACTCACGCTCAAAGGATTAAAATTAAAAATTCCTAAAATTTACCTCTATAAGATCAGTAATGATCTTATTTTTATCAATCACTTTTTTTTGCTCTTTTAAATCTCCGAGGATTTTATCTTGGTGGATGTAGTTTTGGATGAAATATTTGCCTTTAAAATTAAAAGCGTGTAACTCTTTTATGATACTGTTTATATCGTTTTCATCCAATATATCGGTATGAACAGTTGTTCTTACTTCAAAATCTTGCTCTTTTTGGATGAGATATTTTAGAGTTTCTAAAAATGATATAAAGTTTTTATGAGATGTGATGGAGATATATTTTTCTTTAGGGGCTTTAAAATCAAGTGAGATAAAATCCACCAATTTTTTATCTACCATCTCTTTTAAGATGGCGGGATTTGTTCCGTTGGTATCGATCTTTATCTTAAAGCCAAGCTCTTTTATCTCTTTTGCTAAAGTCGGCAACTCTTTATATAAAGTGCACTCTCCGCCGCTAAAAACTACAGCTTCAAGTTTTCCGACTCTGCTTTTTAAAAAGCTTATTGCTTCATCTTTTTCAATTATATTTTTTCCAAAGACTATATCTGCATTGTGGCAGTAGGGGCATCTCATGTTGCACCCGCCAAACCACAATACCGCACTTAAATGATCTTCATAGTCTAGTGCGGTAAATTTGGTGATATCGTAAAGTATCTTATGCACAATTTTGTAAAGTTACGGTAGGATTTTCTTTGAAGTGCTTTCTCTCTTTGTGTTCGCCTTTTTTGCCTATATTAAAGCTTTCAACAGGTCTGTGATAACCCATAACCCTGGTATATACAGTACATTTTGTTCTTTTGTCTTTTAATTTTTCTAGTATCTCTTCTCTTGTCATCTTTTCCTCCATTTTTTCGTAATTAGTAACTCGTAATTCGTGATTAGAAAACCCCAATCTAAATCCTAAAACCTAAATCCTTCCCTCTTCCATCTCTTTTATCAATTCTTCATCACAATACGGACAGTATTCATATTCCCCGCTTATATATCCATGTTTTTCACATACTGAAAATACGGGAGTTACCGTGATATACGGTAGTCTATAATTGCTTATAACATTTTTTACAAGTTTTCTACAAGCCTCAGGTGAGCTTATCTTTTCGCTCATATATAGATGTAAAACCGTTCCGCCTGTATATTTGCACTGCAGTTCATCTTGCATATCTAAAGCTTCAAAAGGATCTTCTGTGTAGTTTACAGGCAGCTGGGATGAATTTGTATAGTATATATTTTTTCCAAAACCTGCTTGGATAATGTCAGGGTATCTCTTTTTATCCTCTTTGGCAAATCTATAAGTAGTTCCCTCGGCGGGAGTTGCTTCAAGGTTATACAAGTTGCCTGTCTCCTCTTGATAAGACTTGAGCTTTTCTCTCATAAACTCTAATATTTCCAAAGCAAATTTGGTTCCAAAAACAGTAGTGATATCATCCTTGTCATCTGTAAAATTTCTTATCATTTCATTGATACCGTTTACTCCGATGGTCGAAAAGTGATTGTTAAATCCCGGAAGGTATCTTCTAGTATATGGATATAGCCCCCTGTCGTACATCTTTTGAATAAAAACTCTCTTTTTCTCCAGGGTTGATTTTGCTAGATCCATGAGTCTAGTAAGCTCTTTATAAAGTGCTTCTTTGTCATTTTTATAAAGGTAGCCTAGTCTTGCGGCATTTATGGTAACTACTCCTATACTACCTGTCATCTCAGCACTTCCAAAAAGTCCGCCGCCTCTTTTTAAAAGCTCTCTGAGGTCCAGTTGAAGTCTGCAGCACATACTCCTGACAGCTCCGGGCTTATAAGCTTCGGGATTTTCTACTAAGTTACCGTTTTCATCTCTGATATATTGGCTTCCTATAAAGTTTTGAAAGTAGCTTGAGCCTATTTTTGCCGTATTTTCAAAAAGAAGGTCTGTATTTTCTCCATACCAGTCAAAATCTTCTGTGATATTTACAGTTGGTATTGGAAAAGTAAATGGCTGACCCGTTTTATCACCCTCAGTCATCACTTCATAGTAGGCTTTGTTTATAAGATTCATCTCTTTTTGAAAGTGTTTATATGTCATTTCTTCAAGTTTATTAACACCTCTTTGTTTTGCAAGTTTTAAGAGTTCATTATCATTTAAACCTTTAAAGAGATGAAGTTGATTTTTTGTGGGGATTTGATCTTTTAAGTCGCTTGGCACAGTCCAGTCTATAGTGATATTTGTAAATGGACTTTGTCCCCACCTAGCTGGAACATTTAGATTGTAAACGAAACTTCTTATAGCCTTTTTTATCTCTTTAAAAGAGAGTTTGTCTTTAAAAACATAAGGTGCAAGGTATGTATCAAAGCTGCTAAATGCCTGAGCTCCCGCCCATTCGCTTTGTAAAATACCCAAAAAATTTGCCATTTGTCCCAAGGCTTCTCTAAAATGATTTGGAGCTTTGCTTTCAACTCTTCCTCTAACTCCGTTAAACCCCTCATCAAGCAAAACTCTCAAACTCCATCCGGCACAGTATCCTGTAAGACAGTCAAGGTCATGGATATGATAATCCCCGTTTCTATGGGCATAGCCCTCCTCTTTTGAGTAAATTTTATCAAGCCAGTAGTTTGCTATGATTTTACCGGCACTGTTGTTTACAAGTCCGGCATTGGAGTAGCCTGTGTTGGAGTTGGCATTTATCCTCCAGTCAAGTTTGTCTATATACTCCTCTATGGTTTGGGTACAGTTTATATAAGTTGTATCTTCATTGAGTCCTAAAACATGCTCTCTTTGCATTTTATGGATAAGCCTGTACTGCATAAAAGACTTCATTACATCAAAGTATCTTGCTTTATAAAGTTCATGCTCTATCAAGTCTTGTATATCTTCAACAGCGGCAACTCTTTTGTGCTTGATTTTTTCCAAAACATTTAAAAAAACAGCTCTGTCATATGTGGTATTTTCACTCTTGAAAGCTTTTTTTATCGCATCTTCGATCTTATATGACTGAAACTCTTGTGCGGTGCCGTCTCGCTTTAAAACTTCTGTAAGCATTAAATACCTTTTGCAGTAGATGTAGAAAATTTATAGGGATTATATCCTAAAAAGTACCATCTTGAAATGATAATTATCAAGGCTTAAAAGTGATAGTTTAAGGAACAATAATCTTTTTATCTTTTCGATAAACCGTTCCGTAAAAAGAGGCGATTAAGTCTGTATCTTCACCAAATATCTTTACTTCATAAGTTGCTATCTTTTTACTCTTTGTCAACTCCTTTGCAACCGCTGTTAGTCTACCTTTTGAGACAGCTTTTTGAAACATTATATTTGCATTTATTGCCAAAGATAGGTTGTTGTGAGAATTTGAAGACAAGGCAAACGCATAATCTGCTAGAGAAAAAAGAAAACCCCCGTGAATCACATCGGCCACATTTAAATACTCATCTTTGATAACGGCTTGTACTTTTGCATAACCTTTTGAAAATTCCACTATCTCAAATCCCAAAAGTTTTGCAAACCTGTCTTTTTCTTTAAAGAAATTTTTTATCTTCTCAACCATTTTATACCTTTTTATTTGTCGGTAACAGTAAGATGATAAACAGAGATAAAAAAGTAAAAAGAGTACATCCAAGATATACTGTATCAAGACCGTAAATATCCGCTAAATATCCTACTATAAAAACTACCAATGAACTTATGCCAAAGTTTATACCCATATATAGGCTATTTACAAAGGTAGGTTTGTTAGTATTTGTATCTTGTACAGTTGCTAACATAACAGGACCGGGAGTAAAAAGGAAAAACCCTAAAACCGCCAATATGGGAAACAGAGCTGTCTGATTAAAATAGATAAAAAGTAACATTCCCAAAGTTGTTCCCAAGGCTGAAATGAAAAGCATATTTTTTCTGCCTATCTTATCAGAAAATCTACCGGAAAAAAATGTACCCAGAATTCCAAAAAATTGTAAAATAGAGAGCGAAATACCTGCTTCATATATAGAAAAATTATGCTTTGTAAGATAAACAGGAAGATATAAAGTTATAGCCGATTTGGTTCCTGCGTTAAAAAGAAGATAGCTTCCTAAAATGATAAAAAAAGAGGAGAGTTTTTTAAGTAACTCTTTCGTACCACCGGTTTCTATCTTTTTGGCACTAAACTCATCTACTTGAAAATCTTTTAGTTTATAATACAAAAAGAGTGAAGATAAGATGCCTATAGGCATAAGTCTGTAAATCCCTTCAAAACCCCACAGAGATATAGCCCCTGTTACTAAAAGAGGTCCGATAGTTCTGGCACTCTCACCTCCAACCATAAACCAACTCATACCTTTTCCGGTTTGCTCACCTGAAGCAATTTTAATCATAGTAGGTGAAGGGATATGAAACAAAGTTGCACTGATACCGGCTATGAACAAAAGTAAAAGTGCTATAAAGTATGATGAAGTAACTCCAAGTAGGCACATAGATATAGCTGTAATGGCAGGAGTTAGTATAACAAAATATTTCACATCTCTTCTTTCAGCCATAAGTCCTAAAAAGGGGTTAAAAAGAGATGGGATTTTTCTAGCAATATCTAAAAATGATGCCATAGACAAAGAGATGCCGAGTCTCTCTATCAAAAGCGGTAAAATGGGAGCTAAAAAGGATGAAAATATATCATGGCTTAAATGAGCAAAAGATATAGTCCAAACTTCCTCTTTTTTATATTTTTTCAATAACAATCCTTTATAAATTAAAATGTTAAAGGCGAGAAGAAATGTTTACAAAATCTACACTCTAAAACCTAAATCCTACACCCTAATACTTAAATATAGGCTTTCTATCTTCCAAAATAAATTCAGGCTCTGAAAAAGGAGCTATTTCACAAAGAAAATTTGCCAAAGCTATGACTACACTTCCGTAAAAAAACTTTATCTTGTTATCATAACTCCAAAGTCTGTCCATATATCTTTTGATGATATATGGCGTATCTCCTATGTTGTCATGGTTCCTGTCAAATCCCCTGTAAGCTCCCCAGTAGTTATACTCCACTACATTGTTCACATTTTTATAACCAATGATATCCTTTGCCACATCTTCAAGGTTATCATGGATTTTGTTATACTTTATGACATTGTTGGCTATGATAGCATGAAAATGAAGTGCTTCAAGGTTAAAACTTATCTCATTGGATATGATATATCTTTTTGTTTTTTTGAGTTTTGAAGGTTTTGCATCTACATATAAACCTTTTGAATTATATTTGATGATATTTTTTTCTACTAGAATATTGCTACCGCCCTTTAGTACTATAGCTATCCTTGCGGCACCTTTACCGCTTAAGAGTTTATTGTTTAGGATTTTTATATCTTTTGTAGCTTCTGTCAGTATTCCTACATCATTATATTGAAAAAAATTATTTTCTATAAATATATTTTTCGAGTATTCAAAGTGGATGGCAAATCTATTGTCAAGATATTTGTTATATTTTATAATGATATTATTAGATCTGTCTATATGCGTATCTCTTGCTTTTTGTATGATATTATTTTTTATAGTCACATTTGTTGCATACCAAAGTTTTATACCGTCTCCTCTTAAAGGTCTTTTTTCATCTTTTGAAGATATAAAGTTTGATATGATTTTTAGATTTTTGACTGATGAGAGGTTGATGCCGTAAAGTGCATCTTCAATGTGACAGTTTTTTATGGTTATATTGTTGATACCTTCACCTTTTATACCGCTGTCAAGTACCTCTTTTCTGTGACCTGAACTTTTTATGGTAAGGTTTTGCAAAAGTACATCTGAGCTTTTTATAGTAATGATAGTTCCAATTCCGCTGTTTTTTATGATAACATTAGCATCTTTTTTGCCTATGATTTTAAGTGGTTTGTTTATAACTATATTACCATTGTATATTCCGCTTCCAAGCTCTATAACGGCATTTGGTTTGGCTTTGTCAATGGCATCTTGCAAGGGATTGGCTTGAAGCATAAAAGAAGTAACAATAAGTAAAAAAAGATATCTCATTTATACTCCTGCCACCTTTTTTGCACAAAGTTTGGAGTTGCTTACACAGTCATTCAAGCCTATGCCTTTATAAGCGTTTGAGTTTAGATAAAGTCCCTCTATTTTATCAGCCAAACTCATAATCTTTTCCACTCTTTTTATATGACCTACGGCATAGTTTGGTATGCCTTTATCATGTCTTTTGACATAAAAAGTATCCGGTTTTTCATCTATGCCCATAGTATCTTTTATCCCTTTCAAGGCAGTATTTATAAGTGTTTCCTCATCTTGTAGGGCAAGTTCGGGACTTCTTTGTCCACCTATCATAGCTCGAAGTAGCTTTTTATCTTCTTTTGCCCTATCACGAAAAATAGAACTGTCCCAAAGTACTCCCAAAACACTCTTTTTCGCCCTTGTGGTTGCCAATAGCCCAAAACCTTTTAAAGGATGAGAGAGTGTATTATATCCGACTCCTACTATGGAGATAGGAGAGTACTCGATGTCGGCTAACTCATTTGAAAGTTCAGGCATGAACTCTTTAAGTATCTTTGCGCTCTCGTATGCAGGGGTTGAGAGTATCACTTTATCAAATCTCATCTTTAGGTTTTCATTTTGTAAGATAAAGCCTTTTTCATCTTTTTGCAAAGTTTTGATATCGGCATCTTTAATGATGTCAATGTCAAGATTTTGTGAAAGCTTTTCTATAAAAGTACTGACTCCCCCTTTAAAACTCATCAAAACTCCACCCGGACCTGCCTCTTTCTTTTTCTTTTTTATCATTCCTTTAAAAAGTGAACCATACTCTTTTTCAAGTTTGACCACAAGTGGAAAAGCAGCAGGTGCCGAAATACTCTTTGGAGTTGAGGCATAAATACCTGCCACCATCGCATCCAAAAAAACATCCGTCATCTCTTTTCCGACTCGTCTATATCCAAACTCTTGCAGACTCTCATCGCTGTCATCAGTTTTTGCAGGGGCAAATGGCTCATACAAAACTCTTAGCTTTCCTTTCAGGCTTAAAAGTGGAGTAGTCAAAAATGCTTTTGGTGATTCGGGTAAAACTTCAAGTTTTCTGTCATATATAAATCTTTTTCTGGCATTATCGCTGCTTTTTAAAAGTATATCTTCACAATGACTCAACTTGACAAGCTCAAGAGTGTCCGGCTTGTTTGATAAAAAACCGTTACTACCCTCTTCTATCAAAAATCCGTCTTTTTGAATTGTTTTCATTTTTCCGCCAAGCTCACTCTCCTTTTCAAAAAGAGTTATCCTGATTTCAGGATTATACTGTTTTATATAAAATGCTGTTGTAAGTCCGCTGATGCCACCTCCGACTATTGCTATGGATTCGTGACTCGTGACTCGTGACTCGTGATTAGATTGTATATTGTCCTTTTTTTTACCCCTTGCCACCTTTACTCCTTTACCCCTTTAATTTTATCGAGCCATTCATTTAAATTTTTCTCGAAGCCTATACCTTGACTTTTGTAAAATTTTACACTTTTTTGCATATATTTTTGCTTTACATATCCTCCAAAGTCATGTGGATAAAGATACTCTTTGCAGTTTTGTTTTATGTTTGAGGGGATTTGTAATGCAGGATTTGTTTTTACAAATTTTTGTGCCTCATTTATGGCCTTATAACAACTGTTTGATTTTGGAGAAGAGGCAAGATATATAACGCATTGGGATAAAATGATTCTGCTTTCAGGGAAACCTATATGGCTGACAGCCGTTAGTGTGTTAGTTGCGAGATTTAAAGCATTGGGATTGGCATTTCCTATATCTTCACTTGAGAGGATAACCAATCTTCTTGCTATAAAATCAGCTTTTTCTCCCGCTTCTATAGCTCTTGCAAGATAGTAAAGCGAGGCATTTACATCACTTCCTCTGATGCTTTTTATCATGGCACTTATGATATCATAGTGGGTATCATCCGAGTTTACTCCTTCGATTGCAGGTTGATTTTTTAAAAGCTTCAGAGTATCAAGCGAGATATCTTTCTCAACCGCCAAGGCAAATTCAAGCAGATTTAAAAGTGACCTTGCATCGCCGCTGCTTGAATACACCAAATACTCTTTTGCCTCATCGCTTATAATAAAATTTACTTTTTTTTGCGCCAACTTTATCAAGCTTTCAAGCTCTTCGTTGTTTAACGGTTTAAATTCAAAAAGCATAACTCTTGATCTTATACCTGAAGTTAGAGTATAGTAGGGATTTTCTGTGCTTGCTCCTACTATAATACACTCTTTTTTCTCCATAGGCAAAAGTAAAACTTCTTGCTGATTTTTTGAGAGTCTGTGTATCTCATCTATGAATATAAGAGGTTTTAAAAGAGTATTTTTATGTTTTTGGAGGATTTTTCTGATATCTTCGACTTTCAAACTGGTAGCATCGAGATAGTAAAATGAACTGTTTGAGAGTTTTGCACAAATTTTGGCAAGTGTAGTTTTCCCACATCCCGGAGGTCCGTAAAAGACAGTATGAAAAAGCTCGCCCTTTTTTAAAAGTTTATATAGCGGCTTATCTTTCGAAAGCAAATGAGACTGCCCGATAAATTCATCAAGCTCCTTTGGCTGTAAAATAGTAGTGAGGTTTAAACTCATCTTCTTCCGTTTTCCGAATGTAAAAAGTCATGCAGACTTTGATACTCGCTTTTGGTAAGATATCTGGTTTTTCCCTCTTTCAACATTCCAAGGTCAATTCCTCCGAAACTTACTCTTTTAAGGTCGGTTACATTGGAGTCAAAATATGCAAAAAATCTTCTAAGTTCCCTGTTTTTACCTTCATTTATAGCAACTTTAAGTTTTGAAAAGGTTGGAGAATTTTTTATGATTTTATACCCCAGGAAAGGTTGTATCTGCATAGATTCGATTTTACT
>JALVWW010000181.1 GCA_027023175.1 Campylobacterales bacterium | reverse complement strand
TCTATCCCGCCGCCTTTGCTTACTTTTTGACCTTCATCTACGGCTACATAAAAAAGATACTGTTTTGAGCCACTTACTCCTACATTTGTAAAAAATGAAGTTATCTTTTGGATATCTTTTGTATTTATACCATACCCGCACTCTTCTAAAATCTCCTCTTTTACTATCTCTTTTAAAGGTATATCTTTATCGATGATGCCTGCACATAGTTCATAAGTATAAGTCTTGGTATTGTCATTTAAAAAAACAGGAGCTCGAAACTGTTTTACAAGCAAAAAGGACTTTTTTTCTTTATGATATAAAAGTACGGCAACCGAGTCAAAGCTTTTAACCGCCTCCCAAGTTTTCTTTTTTCCATTTACTTCATAGGTAAGTTTTACAGGCTTTATGAAATCAAAACTATCAAGAGGCTTTTGGGTAAAATTTTTGATGATAAAATTACTGTTCATCTATCATATCCTCATCTTTTTCACCTCTTTTTCTTGGGTATATCAGTATAGGCGAGCCTTCAAAGTCAAAATACTCTCTTATGGTATTTACAAGATATCTTTTGTAACTGAAGTGCAGTGATTTTGGTCTGTTCATCACAAGAGCTATCTTAGGTGGTCTTATATCAAACTGAGTAGCAAAAAATATCTTTAC
The DNA here is from genome assembly GCA_027023175.1 of Campylobacterales bacterium. Classification (GTDB taxonomy): domain Bacteria; phylum Campylobacterota; class Campylobacteria; order Campylobacterales; family JALSKU01; genus JALSKU01. The sequence continues at coordinate 1,706 of JALVWW010000181.1, read as the reverse complement.
AACTTTTCCCATATCGCTTGGCAAGTGGTGTCTTGAATTTGCAAACTTTATAAGTTCGTTTAATTTGCCCGTAGGTATTCTTCTAGAGTAATTTTCATAAACTTTCAGTATCATATCGTTTACCCTGTGAACTCTCTTTTTTGAAAGAGCTGATACGGTGATTATAGGTGAGTATCCTAAAAATTTAAATCTATACCTTACATCTTCAACCACTTTTTTATACTCATCTCTTGCTTTGTCCCATTTGTTTAAGATGATGATGGAGCCTAATGAAAACTTATCCACAAGACTTGCTATCCTCTCATCAAGCTCTTTGAACTCTTCACTCGCATCCAAAACTATAAGAGCAATGTCGGCATTTTCAAGCATCTTTTGAGTTCGGTTTAGTGCATATCTTTCGATTCCCTCTATCTTTCCTCTTTTTCTGATACCTGCAGTATCAACAAAAGTGATAAGTTTATCTTTGTAAGGCAGCACTTCATCAACAGGGTCTATGGTAGTTCCGGCAATGGAGCTAACTACTGCTCTATCTTCACCGATTAGAGAGTTTAAAAGGGAGCTTTTGCCCACATTTACTCTTCCTACAATTGCAACCTTTATCTCATTGGAGTCATTTGCAAGCTTTTCTTCTATGTGATGTTTGTCCTCTTCCTGACTCTCTAAAAAATCTTCCAGGCTGATATCATCATCCTCATCTATCTCTAAAATTTCCTCTTTTGGAAGTCTTGCATAAAGCCAGTTTAAAAGAGGAGTTATGCCGCGATTGTGAGAAACTGAGACGGGAAATATATCTTTTGCTCCAAAGCTTTGATACTCCCATACTATTTCATTCATTTTATCGTTATCTATCTTGTTTATGATAAGGGCTGTATCTTTGCCAAGTTTTAGTATCTCATAAAATATCCTCTTGTCTTCATCACTTGGCAGCATTTTTCCATCAACCATAAAAAGAACTATATCAGCCTCTTTTGCACTTTTAAGTGACTTTTCTTTAACTACCTCAAACATTTCATTGCTATCATCAAGTCCGCCGGTATCTATTAGCAGTGCCTTTTTATCATCAAGAGAAAATTCTATTTTTTTTATATCTCTTGTTGTTCCGCTTATATCGGAAGTGATAGCTATCCTTTGACCTATGAGTCTGTTAAAAAGTGAGCTTTTACCTACATTTGGTTTGCCTATGAGTGCTATGGTTTTCATTTGTTTTCTTCTTTATTTATTTTTTCTATATAGATTGACTGGCTTGGGAATGCAAAAGAGCTGCCGTTACCCTCAACTATTTGCATAATTTTTAGATAAATATCCTCTTTTACTTCAAGATATTTTGCCCATACGGCACTATCTACAAATGCATATACAAATACTCCCAATGCACTATCGCCAAACTCGTCAAATCTGACAAGTATAGTTTGGTCTTGAGCTATATGAGGATGAGTATGAAGCAGATTTGTTATCTCTTTTACTATATTTTGTATCGTCTCTTTTGGAGTATCGTAAGTAAGACCGATTCTTAGTTTTATCCTCCTTTGACCTCTTCTTGAAAAGTTTTCTATAGGTGAATTTGCAATGGTTTGGTTTGGCATGACTATAAGACTCTTTTCAAATGTTCTTATCTTGGTAGTTCTAAGTCCTATATCTTCTACCGTTCCCTCAACACTTCCTACTTTTATCCAGTCGCCTATCTTTAAAGACTGGTCAGCCAGTAT
>JALVWW010000180.1 GCA_027023175.1 Campylobacterales bacterium | reverse complement strand
ATATAGTAAATATAGCTATGCTTCACTACTATCAATAAAAGGAGGAATAATGTCTAGAAAGAAAGTTTCCGTTTGGACGGATAATCGTTTTTGGCAAAGATCTGCCGTATGGGTGACAGGTTTTTCGGCTGTACTGCTGATATGGCTGACCTTTGACACAATGGGTCAAATATCAATGGGTACTCAAAAGGATATAGATGGTCAAGTTACTAAAAGAGTACCTTCTGCAACCGTAATCAACTATAAAGTTGAGTATAAAATGAATCAAAGAAGAGGTCATGAGGTTCCTGTTATCGGCGGAGATGACGGAAAAGGCAACTCGTTGTTCAAAGTAAAAGAGAAGTTTTTCGGTAGGGATGACTACTCCCAAAAAGAGGCTGATGCTCTTTTGCATTTGGGAAAACTTGCCTCTCAGGCAAAAAACTGTATGGATTGTCATACACTTTTAGGAAACGGTGCATATTATGCTCCTGATTTAACAAAGGCTTGGCTTGATCCTATGTGGCAAAAAGGCGGTCCTATGCAGGCAATGACCGGTAAAAATACAAAAGAAGAAGCAATGGCTGAATTTTTGCAACATCCCGGTAAATATCCAACCCACGCTAGGATGATGCCGAATCTTGGGATTACTCCTAAAGAAGCAAAAGCATTAGTTGCATTTTTAAAACATATGGCAACAATTGATACAAACGGTTTTCCAAGAGGTTTTGGAAAGATAAAAGAAGGAGCTGTCTATGCAAAAACAAAGTAATTTTAAGTATGAAGGACAAAAATTAGCTAGCTGGTATTTTACGGTTGCAATGATACTATTTGGAGCACAACTGCTTCTTGGTTTGGTTTCTGCTATACAATTTATTTATCCAAGTTTTTTGTATAATATTTTGGATTTTTCTATTTCAAGGATGATACATATAAATGCTCTAGTAGTATGGATGGTATATGCTATGATAGGTGCGGTTTATTATCTTTTGCCGGATGAGACAGGTATAGAGGTAGTCGGTATCGGCATAGCAAAGCTACTTTTTTGGATACTTACTTTAGCTGTAACCGTTGTGGTGCTTGTTTATATATTTATACAAGTCGGACCTGCAAAAGATAGTACTATTTGGCTTATAACCGAAGGTAGAGAGTATATTGAAGCTCCAAGATGGGCTGATATAGGTATAGTTGTTGTTGTACTTGGATTTTTGGCAAATACATTTTTAACAACTATGAAAGGAAAAAGAACAGGTATCATGACTGTTATTCTTTCAGATATGATAGCACTTGCCGGCTTGTATTTGGCGGGAATGTTCTTTACCGATAATATTTCAATGGATCAGTATTGGTGGTGGTGGGTTATCCACTTATGGGTTGAAGCAACTTGGGAAGTTATGGTAGGAGCTTTGGCGGCTTACGGACTTATAAAAGTAGTAGGAGCAAATAGACAAGTAGTTGAAATGTGGCTATGGATAGAGGTAGCTATGCTTTTCGGTTCAGGAATATTAGGATTGGGACACCACTATTTTTGGATAGGAACACCGGAATACTGGTGGGAGATAGGCGCACTATTTAGTTCGCTAGAACCTCTGCCTCTTGTCGGTATGTTTGTCCATGTTTTGTATGATTGGGGAAAAGAAAAAGGTATCCATGCAGGAACGGGAGAAGATACAAGCTCAAACAATACCCCGGCTCTAATGTGGCTGGTATCTAACGGTTTTGGAAACTTTTTAGGTGCCGGTATTTGGGGATTTTTTCATACGCTACCGCAGGTAAATATCTATACTCACGGTACCCAATTTACCGCAGCTCACGGACACTTGGCATTTTTTGGAGCTTATGCTACAATATTAATAGCAATGTTTTATATTGCGGTTCAGGGAAAACATGGTATCAAAAAACTTAGAGCTACTTTTGCTTCAAAAATGGCTATATTTTTGATAACATTCGGTGTATTAGGTATGACGGTTGCCTTAACCATAGCCGGATATGAGCAAGTTCTTATCGCTAGGGCACAGCTTGGAGGAACTTGGGAGGCATATTTTACAGCTCAAAATCAGCTTTGGATGTCTCAGGCAATGGATTGGAGACTTATTATGGGTATAGTTACAACAGTCGGATTTTTTTACTTGGCAAAAGATTTGCTAACTATTAGTAAAAATCCTGAAAATGTATATTGATAAAAGGAGAGAGATATGATTGAACAATTTACGGATGTAGTTCCAAGTTTTTTTGGATATCTAAATCAAGGACCTTTGACACTAACAATATTTTTACACACTATTATCGTTCTTCCTATGTTTTTTATCTATTTTCAAGAGAAAAAAAGACTTGAAAAGGAAAATAGAGATTAACTTGACTTAGGTCAATGTTAAAAAAA
>JALVWW010000179.1 GCA_027023175.1 Campylobacterales bacterium | reverse complement strand
AGATGATAGAAGAGGGAGTAAATTTTGATGAAGTCTTAAAAGAGGCTCAAAAACTAGGATATGCCGAAGCAGACCCCACTTTTGACATAGGTGGATTTGATGCGAGTCACAAACTTTTGATACTTGCTTCCATTGCTTACGGGATAGATGCAAAACCTGAAGATATACTCATTGAAGGGATTGAGGGTATAACCAAAGAGGATATATTTTTTGCAAAAGAGTTTGGATACAATATAAAACTTTTGGCAATTGCGAAAAAATTAAAAGGAAAAGTTGAGCTTAGAGTTCATCCCGCACTTATCAAAAAAGAAGAAATGATAGCAAAAGTTGACGGTGTTATGAACGGTATAAGCGTAGTGGGTGATTTTGTAGGCGAAACACTTTATTATGGAGCCGGAGCCGGTGGTGATGCGACTGCAAGTGCCGTGGTATCGGATATCATATCCATTGCAAGAGGTGATGCCTCACCTATGCTGGGCTTTAAAAAGCTTATAAGTTTTGATAATTTGAGTTTGGTTTGTGCCGATGACATAGAGAGTGAGTATTATGTAAGAATGAGTGTTGTAGATGAAGTTGGAGTTTTAAGTAAAACATCTTCCATCTTTGCTCAGTTTGGTATATCTATAGACAGTTTTTTACAAAAATCATCCAAAAACCAAGATAGAACCACACTTCTTTTTTCAACTCATAAATGCAAAGAGGCAAAGATAAAAGATGCACTCAAACATATAGAATCTTTAGAGTTCGTAAAAGAACCACCCGCAATGATAAGGATAGAAGATTGAGTATAAAAGAGGTAGATTCGCTCTGTACTTACTGTGGGGTAGGGTGTGAAATAACAGGGGTTATCAAAGACAATATCATCCAAAAAATTTATGCAAAAAAAGAGGCAAGTGTAAGCAGGGGAAAACTTTGTATCAAAGGCAAATCAGGCTGGGATTTTGTCCACTCCAAAAAAAGACTTCCTAAAGTCAAAGTAAGAAAAAAGTTTTTATATAAAAATGAACTCTACTTTCCAAAAGAGATAAAAGAGGCACTAAACGGGTCAATAAAAGAGGATGAAGAGTTTATATATCCATCTTTAAAGTTGGCTTGTAAGATTGTAGCATGGAAACTCGGACGCATTAGGGACTTATATGGAAGTGATAGCATCGCAGGTATCGGAGGAGCAAGAAGTAGTTGTGAAAGCGGTTATCTTTTTCAAAAATTTATCCGCCAAGTAATGCTCAGTCCTCATATAGATAACTGTGCTAGAGTTTGTCATGCTCCAAGTCTGAAAGGCATGAGACAGGTTATAGGAGAAGGTGCGGCAACCAATCCTTTTGATGATATAGAAGATGCCGAGTTTATCATGATAATCGGCTCAAACACAACTGAAGCTCACCCGATAGCTGCTACTAGGGTAACTAATGCGCTTAAAAACGGTAAAAAGGTTGCAGTTTTTGATATAAGAGAGACTCATATAAGTGCAAGTGCGACATACGATGTAATTTTGCCGTATGAGAGTAATTTATTGGTGCTCAATATGATGAGTTTCGTTATACTCTCTGAAGGATTGGAAGACGAAGAGTTTATCAAAGAAAGAGCAGCGGGATTTGAAGAGTATAAAAAAGAGATATTAAATGATCCCTATGCCAACCCAGACTTTTTTTTAAATATCAAAGGATATGAACACTTAAGTGAGCTTATAAAAAAAGTTGCAAGAGAGTATGCAAAAAGCAGATCCATTATACTTTGGGGACTTGGAGTTACAGAACACATTGACGGTTCATATGCAGTTGAGGCCATATGTAATTTAGCTGTTATTACAGGTAATATTGGTGGAGTCGGTAAAGGTCTTATGCCGCTTCGTGGACAAAATAATGTCCAGGGAGTTTGTGATATGGGATGTCTGCCTTACTTTTTACCTGATTACAAAACTCCTGACAGAGAAGGTAAAAAAACTCCTGATTTGATAAATGATATGTGTGAAGGAAAAGTAAAAGCACTTTTAAATATGGGTGAAGATATAGCCCATATCCATACAAATCAAAACAAGATAAAAGATACTCTTCAAGAGCTTGAGTTGCTTGTTGTAATGGAGCTTTTTGATGTAGAGATAACAAAACAGGCTGATATCATTTTTGGAGTTAAAAGTGCCTATGAAAAAGAGGGAGTTTATATCAATGCTGAAAGAAGACTTCATCTTTCATCTCCTCTGGTAGAGAGTGATTTGCCTGATGATTGGGAAGTGATAGCGGCGATAGCCAATGAGTTTGGCTCAAACTTTTCATACAATTCTCCCAAAGAGATATGGGATGAGGTAAGAGAAGTGGCAAGTGAGAGATTTGAAGGAGCTGATTATGGAAAGCTCAAGCAAAACAGGCTCCAAGGACT
>JALVWW010000178.1 GCA_027023175.1 Campylobacterales bacterium | reverse complement strand
CTCTTATATGTACTATCAAAGGTTTATTGTATTCAAAAGAGAGTTTTATCTGTTTTTTAAATATCTCTTTTTGCTTTTCTTTTATAGTGGGAGCATTTTCTTTGTCCATTCTAAAATAATCAAGTCCGCACTCCCCCACTGCTACACATCTCTCATCTTCAAGATAATCTCTTAAAACTTTTTCATCAAATCCGTCAAGATTATACGGGTGGATACCTGCGGCAAAATAAACATCATCATATTTGTAAGCTATCTCTTTTGCTCTTGGAAGATCTTTTATATCAGCTCCCGGTATAACAAAACCTTTTACACCGTTTTGCCTTGCTCTTTTTATAACTTCATCCAGGTCATCTTTGTATCTTTCATCATCTAGGTGACAATGGGTATCTATGATCACTTTTTCTCCTCATAAAGACTCTTTGCAAACTCTTTTGCTTTTTGGTGTATATTTTCTCCGCTTATCATTCTGGCAAGTTCATCTATCTTGTGCTCTTTTTCTTTAAGCTCTTTTACTTTAGACTTGCCCTCTTCTTTGTAAACCAAAAAGTGCATATCAGCCTGAGAGGTAAGCTGTGGCTGATGAGATATGGCAAAGATTTGATAGTTTTTGGATAATTTTTTTAAAACCTTTGCTATACTCATAGACTCTTTTCCGCTTAGGTTTGCATCCACTTCATCAAGTATGAGTATGCCGTTACCATTTTCATTTGTTATGTCATTAAATGAGCTTAAAAAAGCAAGTCTTACACGGTTAAATTCGCCTGAGCTTATTTTATTTAAAGTTATTCCCCAAAGATTGATATCCACTCTGTCCTCTCCTGTCTCATTCATGTCATCATTTAAAAGCGTAAGAGATATATCAGGAAGATACAGCATGTGAAGATACTCATTTATGTAGGAGTTTAGTTGTTTTATGGCAACCTGCCTCTTTTTGGTTATTATTTCACATCTTTTTTTACACTCTTTTAAAAGTTTCTCTTTCTCTTTTAAAAGCTCCTCCTTTGCATACGATATATTGTTATATTGCTCCAATTCCTCTTTTTTCTTTTCAAGGTACTCTAAGCTCTCTTCAATGGAGCCGTATCTTTTTGTAAGATGGGAGAGTTTTTCTATTCTGTCTAAAATTGACTCTATATCCATATCGTCAAGCTCATCAAGCCTCTCTTTTGCATTTTCAAAGTGAACTCTAAGTTCATTTAAACTCTCGTCAAAAAATGTACTGTCAATTTCTAACAAATCAAGTGCTTCAAATACCGGCTGTTCGTAGTCAAAAATATGACCGGCATTTTGTAAAGACTCCGTTATCTTCTCTTTTTTTGAAAGAGATTTTTTTATCTCCATCAACTCTTCATACTCTCCGACTTTTGGAGAAACTTCCTCTATTTTTTCTATCTCATAGGCAGCAAACTCTTTTAACTCTTCTATCTTTTTCTCTTTTTCAGTGATTTCATCGAGCCTCTTTTTACTCTCTTGATATTTTAAAAAAAGCTCTTTAAATTCTAAAATAACTTTTTTGTACTCATTGTCATCTTTGGATATAAGCGTATCCAAAACACTTAAAAGCCTGCTGTTTTCAAACTCTTTGTACTCTTTAAGTGAGAGATAGTCTATAAATGTGCTTGAAAACTGCTTTACAATCTTTTTTGAAACCTGTGAACCGTTTATAAAATGCCTTGCACTTTTTGTTTTGACAAATTTAAAGATATTTATATCTTCACTCTCTAATCCTATCTCTTCCAAATTCAAATCATTATCCAAAGAGACTTCAGCAAGCCTGGCATCGATATCTTTATATCCGAAAACTCCCAACAGTGCATTTAAAAGTATAGATTTGCCTACGCCGCTTGCACCGCTAAAAAGTATAAGACCTTTGTCAAACTCAAGCTCGACTTCATCAAAACTAAGATAACCTTTTAAGAAAAATCTCTCAATCAAGCATCACCCCATTTAAGTTTTTCTCTAAGAACTTTAAAATAATTTCTCTCAACTCTGTGTATGAGTCTCACTCCTTTTGCAGCCATCTTAAATTCGACACTCTCATAATCTTCCAAATTATAAATATCCTGTCCGTCTATCGCGATAAGCACTTTGTCACTACTTTTTATCATGACTTTAAAGCTAGCCGGCAGTATGAGAGGTCTTTGGGTTAAAGAGTGTGAACAAAGCGGAGTGAGTATCAACGCCTCAGTCAAAGGAAAGACCACTGGTCCCCCGCTTGAGAGATTGTAAGCGGTTGAGCCTGTAGGAGTTGAGACTATGAGACCGTCACCGTAATAATTGTTAAAATGAACATCATCTACAAATGCTTGAAGATCAACCATACCCGCTACCATAGGTCTGGAAAAAACTATATCATTAAACGCAAAAGCACTTTTTGCTTCATTGTATTTATGAAAAATAACCTCTAAAACCATTCTTTTATCGATTCTGTACTCATTTTTAAAAAGCTTGTCTATAAAATTTTCCAATTCACCCACATCAACATCAACTAAAAATCCAAGTTTTCCTATATTTACTCCCAAAATCGGCTTGTTGTATTTAAAGCTTCTTCTACTTACCGATATCAGAGTACCGTCACCTCCCAAGGATATAATGATATCGCTTTGCTGGCACATTTCATCAAAAGAGATACCATCCTTGCCCAATAGCAATGCGCTTTCACTCTCCAATATAAGTTGAACTCCATAGATGTCCAACTTATTTTTGATTTGGCTGTAATACTTATGCAAATCATTTGTATTTGGTCTGACAACTAGTCCGATTTTTTCAATCTTTTGTACTTTTTCATCCATATTTATGATTTGCACCGTTTGATATCCTTTTAAAAATAATAGGTTATAATACCAAAACTTTTTTGAAGGAGTGTTTATGAGCGCAAAAAGGCTTAGTAAATTAGACGCACCAAAGGTTTTAAAAGATGACGAAAGAGTTATGAATGACAATGACTTTATAGTCTCAAAAACTGATACCAAAGGTTTTATAACTTACTGCAATCAAACCTTTATAGATATGTGTATGTATTCGCAAGATGAGCTCATCGGAGCCAACCACAACCTCATAAGACACCCCGATATGCCCCGTATCGCCTTTAAACTTTGCTGGCAACTTATACAAAGCGGAGAGGAATTTTTTGGATTTGTCAAAAACTTAAGAAAAGACGGGGGATATTACTGGGTTTTTGCAAACATCACATCTTCAGTTGATACAAATGGAAATACCGTAGGCTATTACTCTGTAAGAAGAAAGCCGTCCAAAAAGGGCTTGGAAGCAGTTATGCCTTTGTATAAACAGTTGGTCGATGCCGAAAAGCAAGGAGGAATGGCGGCTTCCGAGGCACTGCTTGCAGATTTTTTAAAAAAGAACGGCACAACTTATGAGGAGTTGGTAACGACACTTCAAGCTATGTAAGCACCTTATTAGCTTATTTTTAGTATAATCACTCCCTAATTTTTACAATAAGCCTGTTACAAAAACAAAATAGATATAACAAGCTTAATTTGAAGGAATAACTTTGAGAACACACTATAATACCGAAGTAAGTGAAAATGATATAGGCAAAGAAGTCAAGCTTTGCGGCTGGGTAAACAGCAGAAGAGACCATGGCGGAGTTGTTTTTATTGACTTAAGAGACAAAACCGGACTCATTCAGCTTGTTTGTGACCCCAACGACAACGAAGAAGCCTGGAAGTTGGCTGATAGTGTCAGAGATGAGTTTGTGCTTGTGGCAAAAGGAAAAGTAAGGCCAAGAGGCGAAGGTTTGGAAAACCCAAACTTAAAAACCGGAACCATTGAAGTAGTCGTAAACGAACTTATCATAGAGAACAAATCACTTCCTATGCCTTTTGACTTGGGTGACAAAAGAGTAAACGAAGAGATAAAATTAAAATACAGATATCTTGAATTAAGAACAAAAGAATCATTGGAAATTTTTAAACTAAGAAGCAAAGCTGCGATTGCCGCCAGAAATGCTTTGGATGAGCTTGGTTTTTTGGAGGTTGAAACACCGGTACTTACCAAATCGACTCCCGAGGGTGCAAGAGACTATCTAGTACCCAGCAGAGTTCACAACGGTGAATTTTATGCACTTCCCCAATCTCCACAACTTTTTAAACAGCTTTTGATGGTGGGAGGATTTGACAGGTATTTTCAGATAGCCAAATGTTTCAGAGATGAAGATTTAAGAGCGGACAGACAGCCTGAATTTACTCAGATAGATGTAGAGATGAGTTTTTGCACTCAAGAGGATGTGATAAAAGTAGCTGAACATTTGCTGTATAATATCTTCAAAGCTTGCGGTAAAGAGATAGAAAAAAGCTTTAAACGCATTAGTTATAATGAAGCTATGGAAAAGTACGGAAGTGACAAACCGGACTTGAGATATGACCTCTCTATGGTAGATGTGATAGATATATTTGAAAGAAGCAGCAATGAAATATTTAGCTCAATCGCAAAAGACAAAGCCCATAATCGCATAAAAGCCCTAAAAGTTCCAAACGGAGACAATATCTTTTCAAAAAGACAGATGAAAGGTTTTGAGGATTATGTAAGAAAGTTTGGAGCAAAAGGCTTGGGTTATTTTCAAATGAAAGAGGAAGGTTTAAAGGGACCTTTAACTAAATTTTTTACAGAAGATGACTTAAATGAAATCATCAAAGTTTGTGATATAAAAGTGGGTGATGTAGTCTTTTTTGGAGCGGGTGATAAAAAAGTAGTGCTTGATTATATGGGAAGATTTAGAATTTATCTGGCTGAACTTATGGATATCGTCCCGAAAGATGAGTTTAACTTTGTATGGGTAGTTGACTTCCCTATGTTTGAGATAGAAGATGGAAAAGTAAAAGCTCTACATCATCCTTTTACCATGCCGAAAGATTTAAATAAAGAAAATCTTGAAGAGATAAGTTCTATCGCTTATGATATAGTTTTAAACGGAGTTGAACTTGGCGGTGGAAGCATAAGGATACACAAAGAAGAGATTCAAAACGAGATATTTAAACTTTTGGGTATCAGCGAAGAAGAGGCTCAGGAAAAGTTTGGATTTTTACTTGAAGCTTTAAAATTTGGTGCTCCTCCACATGGCGGATTTGCCATAGGATTTGACAGACTTATCATGCTTTTAAGCGGTGCCGAGGGCATAAGGGATGTTATAGCATTTCCAAAAACACAAAAAGCACAATGCCTACTTACAAGTGCACCAAGTGAAGTAGACAGTGAGCAGTTAAAAGAGTTGGGTCTTAGAATAAGAAAAACAGGAGAGATAAAATGAAAAAATTATTTTTAATAATTGGAGCACCGGGCAGCGGTAAAACAACAGATGCTGAGATTATTGCAAAAAATAACAGTGATGCCATAGCACACTACTCTACCGGAGATTTGCTAAGAGCAGAAATCGCCAGTGGAAGTGAATTGGGAAAAATCATAGAGAGTTATACTTCAAAAGGCAATCTTGTTCCTTTGGATATAGTTGTAGATACCATAGTTAGTGCTATAAAAAATTCTCAAAAAGATATCATCCTCATTGACGGATATCCAAGAAGCGTAGAGCAGATGGAAGCACTAGATAAGATACTAAAAGAGGAAAAAGATATAAAGTTGGTTTCGGTTATAGAAGTAGAAGTCTCTGAAGAAGTAGCAAAAGAGAGAGTTTTAGGAAGAGCAAGAGGTGCAGATGATAATGAAGAGGTATTTTTTAACAGAATGAAAGTATATACCGAACCTTTGGCTGCTATTCAATCCTTCTATGAAAAAAAAGGATTGCTTAAAAAAATTAACGGTGAAAGAAGTATCGAAGAGATAGTAGCTGATATGGAAAGTTTTATCAAAAGTAAGATTTAATGGCAGTCAAAAACCCATCTTTTTACTCTGTTATTATCGGAACGGAACTTTTTAACGGTAGAAGAAAAGATAAACATTTTGAATTCGTAAATAGTGAGCTTTTAAAAAGGGGTTGGGAACAAAAAGCTAACTTTGTTATAAAAGATGATCCTGTATTTATGGAGGATGTTTTTAACCTCGTCAAAAAAGATCCCGACTCAGTTATGTTTAGTTTCGGTGGCATTGGCGCAACTCCTGATGATTATACCAGAGAAGTAGCGGCAAAAGTTTTCAGTAACGGCATAATAGAGCAAAACAAAGAGGCTCTTAAGTTAATAATAGATCAATTTGAAGAGGAAGCCTATCCCCATAGAATTAATATGGCAAATTTACCAAAAGATGCTATACTTTTAGAAAATGTAGTCAATCAAGTGCCTGGTTTCGGAGTGGATGAGAGATTTTTCTTTGTACCGGGCTTTCCTGAAATGTCAAGAGCCATGGTTGTAGAAGCTCTCGATAGATTTTACCCAAAAAATTCAAAAAAATTCTCTTGTAGTTTTATAGCAATAGCAAGTGAAAATGAACTCATAGAGATAATGAGATCGCTTCCAAAAGATTTGGAATTTTCCTCTCTTCCAAAATTTGACGGCGATAAAAGATATGTAGAAATTTATATAGCTGATTATGATAAACAAAGAGTAGAAAAATGGTGCAGTTTTTTCAAAAACGAAATAGCCAAAAAAAGAATAATCATAAAAGAGGGGAGCAAAACTCCCCAATAACTATCTAAAGCTCTTAACTGCTTCTACCATATTTTTAAGACTTGGTTTAACTTCTTCCCATTTTCTGGTTTTCAATCCACAGTCAGGATTGATCCAAAGTTGCTCTTTGGGTAAAACTTCTAAGAGTTTTGAAATTTGATCTTTTATCTCTTTCACACTTGGAATTCTTGGAGAGTGTATATCGTAAACTCCAGGACCTATCTCTTTTTTATAACCTACCTCTTGAAAAACTTTTAAAAGTCTATTTCCACTTCTTGAAGTCTCTATGGTGATAACATCTGCATCCATATCTTCTATGGTTTGGATAATATCGTTAAAATCACTATAACACATATGTGTGTGTATCTGTGTTTTATCACTTGCAACTGAAGTAGATATTTTGAAACTCTCAACTGCCCACTTTTCATACTCTTTTATATTTGTACTTCTTAAAGGATAACCCTCTTTGAAAGCAGCTTCATCTACCTGAATGATTTTGATACCTGCTTTTTGGAGGTCATCTATCTCATCGGCTATCGCTAAAGCTATCTCTTTGGCTGTAACACTTCTTGGCTGATCATCTCTTACAAAAGACCAGTTGAGTATCGTCACAGGACCTGTAAGCATACCTTTTACAACTTTTTTGGTTCTGCTTTGAGCATAAGTTATCCACTCTACTGTCATAGCGGCTTCTCTTGAGACATTTCCGTACAACAAAGGCGGTTTGACACATCTGCTTCCATAGCTTTGTACCCAACCGTTTTGGGAAAATGCAAAACCTTCCAGCATTTCTCCAAAATACTCCACCATATCATTTCTCTCAGGCTCACCGTGAACCAAAACATCAAGCTCTATCTCTTCTTGAAAAGCTATACACTCATCAATGTATTTTTTTATAAACTCATCATACTGCTCTTTTGAAATAGCGGAGTTTTTATACTCTCTTCTTACACTTCTTAGCTCACTTGTTTGAGGAAATGAGCCTATGGTAGTCGTAGGTAAAACAGGAAGATTTAGAGCCTCTTTTTGCAGTTTTATCCTCTCTTCAAAAGGCAACTCCCTATCAAAGCTCTTGATATCTTCTACTCTTTTTTTTACTTTATCGTTGTGAATTTTATCCGAAGTTGCTCTAAAATGCACAGCCCTTCTGTTTTTAGCCAAAAGCTCTTTTTGTTCTTCATTTAAAGAACCCTCACCTTCGAAGAAAAGTTTAGTTGTGATATCAAGCTCATCAAGCTTTTCAACTGCAAAACTAAGCCACTCTTTTATATCTTTGTTTAATTTTTTTTCATATTTCAAAGTAAACGGCACATGCAACAGTGAACAACTTGTTGAGATGATAAGTTTATCTTTTGGAATGAGATTGGATATATCTTTTAACAATTTTAACTTTTTGTCTATATCACTCACCCATACATTTCTACCGTCAATAACTCCGGCAATGAGAATTTTGCCACTTTTTTGAATATCCTCTAAAACTTCTTTATTTTTTTTACCATATACAAAATCCAAGCCCAAAGCCCAAATGCCGGTATGAGACAAAACCCGAACAGCTTCACAGGAGTGCTCGAAATATGTTGTTACAGCAATTTTAACATTTTTGCTGACATTTGCAAGCCTCTCATAGGCTATCTTTAAAAGTGACAACTCTTTTGAAGTTACATCTTTGACAAACAGCGGCTCATCAAACTGTACTATCACTTCCTTATCAAATGATGAAATCTCTCCTATCAACTCTTCATAAATGCATAACAATTTGTCAAATGCATCAAATTTATCTTCAAAATCAATAGCTTTTGAAAAAGCTATATATGTAATGATGCCTATAAGGTTTATTTTGGTATCTATTCCTTCCTTTTTAGCCTCAAAATATTCATCTTTTATCTTTGAGATATCTAACTTGTAGTTATCATCTTTTGAAAGCTCGGGTACTATATAGTGATAGTTTGTATTTAGCCACTTTGTCATAGACATTGCAACTCTTTTTTTGTCACCTCTTGCCATTGCAAAATATCTTTTTAAAGGCTCATCGATATCTTGAAATCTTTTAGGAATTGCTCCTAAAGTTATACTCATATCAAGCATATTGTCATATAGTGAAAAATCATTACTGCTTATATAGCCAACAGAAGCTTGTTTTTGATAATTCCAGTGTCTTTTTTTCAATATAGAAGCAACATTCAAAAGTTCTTCCGCCTCAATATTTCCCGACCAATAGCTCTCTAAAGCTTTTTTTAATTCTCTTTGCTCTCCGATTCTTGGAAAGCCTATGACCCAATTTTTTGGCATAACTGTATCCTTTGTAGTAATAAAATAGTAATAAAATGATTTGATTGATTTTGTCTGTTATCTACAAAGAGTACGGAGGGGCAATGCCCGTGAGTCTGTAGCTGTAGTTTGCACAGTTACAGTGAGGTTT
The DNA here is from genome assembly GCA_027023175.1 of Campylobacterales bacterium. Classification (GTDB taxonomy): domain Bacteria; phylum Campylobacterota; class Campylobacteria; order Campylobacterales; family JALSKU01; genus JALSKU01. Next base: position 1,322 of record JALVWW010000178.1, on the reverse strand, counting down.
TCCGAGGTTTTTGGTAAGTCTTAGCACAAGTGAACACTTTCTTTTAAAAATACAGTTGCAATGAAGTGGATTTTTAACATTTAACAATGCGAAAATAGCTTGTACTACTCTTTTTATCTTCACCATAATTCCTGAAAATTTTTTTAGTATTATATCATAATTTTTTAGAGTGTAAAATCTCTTCAATTAAAACAGTGGCATAAGAGCCTTTTGGCAGGAAAAATGAAAACTCATACCAAGCTTCCTCTTTTTTATAAATTTGAGATAAAATTTCAGGAAATATCCATGCAAATCTCCTTGAGCCGTTCATTTTATCTATTACATTTTCACATTCGCTGACAAACTCTTTTTCAAGTATGCCCGCTATATCGTTTGCTCTTTTTGCCTTTTTACCAGGCAAAAATCCGGTAATACTCAACTCTTTATCTCCAAACCTTTTCACCTCTTCATCCAATTCAATACACTCAAAAGCTTTTCCGTATGGATAGTGGTGCAGTATATCTCCCGGAAGCATTTTAAAAAAAAGAGGTTGCTTTTTTATATCTTTTATAATTTCTTTAGGGTATATAAAAAGTGACTCCAACTCTTTTAAAGAGAAGCTTTCAAAAAGTTTACTTATCTCAACTCTTTTGCTAAGCCACAGATTGAAAAGATGACTTTGGTAAGCACTGATAAAAAAATCTCTTTTTTTCCTATTTTTTATAAATCTTTTTCCAAAAAGTATCTCTTTGCCTGTTTGATAGTTATTTCCCTCAACTCCAAATCTTTGATACCCAAAATAGTTTGGCAAGCCGTTTTTATTTATAATTTTAAGTACATTTTCTATCTTTATCGCCTCAACCGGTACCACTTTTTTAAATCTTATATAAAATTTATTTCCTTTTAAATGACCGATTCTCAGCTTATTGTTATGTAAAAAAGTTTCAAGAATTTTAACCTCTTTTGATTCGATATTTTTAATTTTGTCTTCATATTTTTTATATATGCTTATATACTGTGTTGTAAGTCCATCTTTGTCTTTAAGACCCGCATATCCGATATCCCTTACTTTACACCCTGTAGTTTCACTTATCTTTTGCACCAACTCCCATGTAGTCATATCTTTTTTTCTGATTTTAAGTATCAAGTGCTCACCAATTCCACTAAACTCATAAAGCGGTACTTCTTCAACCATAAAATCCCTGCTGGTTTTACTAAAGTGCGCATTTATCGCTGAGTGTGAAGTATAGCACAATCTATTCACTTTTGTTTCCTTGCATTTTTTTTATAATTATCCTAAAAAGTGCACCCTCTTTGTAATTTTCAACTTCAAGCACTCCCTT
>JALVWW010000177.1 GCA_027023175.1 Campylobacterales bacterium | reverse complement strand
ATGCCAAGCTTTTTAGCCTCTTTGACAATATATCCACAAAGTGCTTCAACTTCGGTTTTTTTGCCTTTTTCATAGTCGAGTTGCATTGATGTTTTTGACTCATAGGGAAGTGTAACTACTCTTTTTAATATCTTTTCTATCACATCCTTATCTATATTTATACCTTTTTTATCAGCTACACTTTTTATTTCAAAAAGTACTTTTTTAAGCTCATCAATTTTCTCTTTGGCTATGAAACCTAGCGGTTTTTCATAGTATGATGTCATTGAGGCATAAGCTGCTATTAGAAGATATTTTTTCCAGGTTTCAAGCTCTATATCAGGAGTCAGTTTGTTTCTCAAGCCGGCTCTGTCAAAAAACTCTTTTATCCAACCAAACTGCTCCAAATCATACTCACTGCTTCCATAAATGAGGTTGAAAACTCCTCCATATTTTTTTATAACACCTACCTCTTTAATATTTGAGAGTATGTAAATACATCCGTTTAGTACTTTTGCATTTGGATAAACCTCTTTTACCTTTTTGTCATGCTCTACTCCGTTTAAAAGTGGTAATATAACGGTTTTGTCCGAGATATTCTCTTTTAAAAGAGTAAGTGCCTCATTTAAATCGTAGCTTTTTACACAAACCAATACAAGGTCGAACTCTTCAAGTCTTTTTGGATCCTCAGTGATGATATCAGGCTTTGTGACATACTCTTTATCTTCATCTATAAGTCTCAATCCATCTTTTTTAATTTTTTGGAGTTGTTTACCCCTACTTATGAAAACGATCTTTTCATCTTTTTTTGAAAGTGTAAGTTTCCCACCAAGATATCCGCCTACTCCGCCAAGACCCAAAATAGCTACAGTCATTGCCAACCTTTATCGATCCCAAATTTTGCAATAGACTTCAAGTATAAACACTACTACAACAAATTCTATTGTAAAACTTGGGGTAAAATTGGGTATAATTATATCGAAAAATAGAATGAAGGATGAAAAATGAAGGATAAAGGCAACACAATGAAGAGGTTTATAGTGATAACTATTTTATTATGTGGTACGATTTTGTTTGGTGATGTTTATTATGCCAAGCTTGAACCGCTTGAGAGTTATGTTATAAAAAGTGATGTTGCGGGCAAAATTATATATAGTGATGTTTCAAAAGAGGGAAAATATGTCAAAGATGCACTTGTTGTAAAGATTGATGATAAAACCGACAAAGATGACCTTAAAAACTCTGTAAAAAAACTTGAGAGTTTAAAAAAATTGGTAGAGTTAAAAAAAGAAAATATAAATAATTTGCAAAAATCATATCTTATAAGAAAAAGAAACTATGATAGGATAAAAAACCTAAAAACTAAGTCAAATTTTGAAAAAGATACTCAGCTTTTAAGTGTTATTGCGGCAAACTCGTCTCTTATAGCAGCCAAAGAGTCTTTGATAAGTCTTGAAAATCAGATAAAGGATTTGGAGTATGAGATATTTGTTTTAAAAGATAGAATATCTAAAAAAAATATTATTATCAAAGATAGATATATTTATAAATTAAATATAAAAAAAGGAGACTATGTATCACCGGGAGCTACTTTGATGCAGACTATGGATATAAGTAAAGCAAAAGCGACTATATATCTCAGTTATGAAGATAAGGAGAATTTAAGTAAAAGAAGTATCTACATAAACGGTAAAAAGAGTGATATAAAATTTTACAAAGTTTGGGATATAGCTGATAGTGTCAATATAAGCTCATATAAAGCAGAAATTTTACTTCCTCGACCAAAGGAGTTTTCAAAGGTTGTAAAGATTGAGCTTAGATAATTTAACTACTTGCCCTCTTGATTGTTATGACGGGTGTTCTATACTTTTTGAAGAGAACAAGCTAAAAGCTGATAAGTCTCATCCTGTAACAAAAGGGTATCTTTGTGCCAAAATGAATAAATTTTTGGAGTATGAAAGAGTAAAAGGTGCATACTATAAGAGTAAAAAAATAGAGCTTCAAGAGGCATTGAAAATACTTTCTTCCAAAATAGAAGAGTTTAAAGTCGGGAAAAACTTGCATTTTATAGGAAGTGGCAATCTCGGAAGAATTCAAAATATCACAAAAGAGTTTTTTGCTAAATTTGGATTTTTTGGAACTGAGGGTTCTTTGTGTGACGGTGCGGGAGATGCAGGTATAAAAGAGGGCAGGGGAGTTAACTTAATGCTACCTCCAAGGGAGATAGAAAAAAGTGAAGTTGTGGTTGTATGGGGCAGAGACCCATCCATTAGCAATACACACATACTTCCTTTTTTGAAAGATAAAAAGCTTGTTGTTATAGACCCATACAAAACAGAATTAGCCAAAAAAGCTGATATATTTTTGCAGATAAAACCAAGAGGAGACTTTTTTCTGGCACTTTT
>JALVWW010000176.1 GCA_027023175.1 Campylobacterales bacterium | reverse complement strand
GTTTTTGAGTGTAGCGGAGTTTATCACAAAAAAGAGGATCTCTCTTGGCATATAAAAAACGGTGCAAAAAAAGTTATACTATCAGCCTACTCAAAAGAGTTGCCTACCTATATATATGGCATGAATGAAAAAGCATATAAAGGTGAAGATATAATATCAAATTCAAGCTGTACTGCTAACTGCACTGTTCCTGTTTTTAATACTATAGATAAGTATCTGGGTATTGACAGTGCTACTATAACAACTATTCACAGCTATACATCTGAACAAAACCTGCTTGACAATAAAAACAAAGATATAAGACGAACAAGGTCGGCTACTTCCAATATTATTCCTCTTTCAAGCAATGTAGCAAATGCTACAATTCAATTTTTACCACACCTAAAAGAAAAAATTACTTCTTGTAGCGTAAGAGTACCTGTGATAAACGGTGTACTTATAGATGCAAATATAATTTTAAAGAAAAAAACTTCTCTAACAGAGATAAAAAATACACTTCATTCTCATATAAATTCTGCTATAACACATATATCAGATAACTATTTTGTCTCATCAGATATAAAAAATATGCCATATTCAAACATAATAGATGAGAATTTGATAATGTTAAGCGAAGAAAATTTTTTAAAGCTTATGCTTTGGCAGGATAATGAGTATGGATATGCCAGAAGGCTTTTAGATTTGGCGAAAATAGTAGCAGATAGGATTTAGGTTTTAGGATTTAGGATTGAGGAAATTGGAATGAAAAGTTTTTTTATTAGTGCTACCGGTACAAATGTGGGTAAAACTTATATCACTTTGATGCTTATGGAGTATTTTGCCAAAAAAGGTCACAGAGTCGGTGCTTTTAAACCTATTGAAACAGGTGTTTTAGATAAACCTGAAGATGGAGAAAAACTTTTGAGTAAAGCAAAAGAGTTAAATCCTGACTTTCAAGATATTACGATAAAAGATGTAGCTCCTATCACTTTTGCCCTTCCTGCAGCCCCATTTGTAGCAAAAAATGATAAAAAAATAGAGTATAAAAAGATAGATCTAGCTTTTAACAAAATCAAAAAAAGGTGTGATATACTTTTTATAGAGGGTGCCGGTGGCTTAATGGTGCCGATAGATGAAAGATACTTTATGGTCGATTTTGCTAAATATTTTAACGCCTTAACTCTTTTAGTCAGTCATGGAAAATTAGGTTGTATAAATGAAATACTTTTATCTTTAAATTTACTAAAGCAAAAAAAGCTACCTCATCTTTGGTGTGTCAACCTAAAAAATAGTGATAAAAATGACTTTATAAAAACAACATTACCCTACTATAAATATTATTTCACAAATCCTCTGATTTTACCCGGAGATATTGAAACACTATATACCAAAATGATTAATTTTATCTGATATTAATCATATTTTTAGCAAAAATTACCTATAATCTTGTAACCGTCTTTTTTGTAAATATTATATTGTTTACAAAAGATAATCTTTAAAGGAAGGAAGAAAATGGCTATAGAAAAAAGCAGAAGAGATTTTCTCGGACTTGCATTTGGCAGTGTAGCAGCAGTGGGTGGTGTCTTGGCTCTCGGCGCTATGAAAGCTACATGGGATCCAATGCCAAGCGTTATGGCTGCAGGTTTTACCACAGTAGATTTATCTAAGATAAAACCTGGGGAGTTTAAGACATTTGTATGGAGAGGTAAACCTATATTTGTCTTTAGGAAAGATCATACAGACTTTAAAAAGTGTGACAACAGAGACACAAAACTAGGCGAAAAAGATTTTTTGGTTGTTATAGGACTTTGTACACACCTTGGATGTATTCCTGATTGGTTTCCTGATAAAAAGAAATTTATCTGTGCATGTCACGGTGGAGAGTATGATGCATGTGCAATAAATACTTTTGGACCACCTCCAAGACCACTTGATATACCTCCGTATAAGATTACGGGTACTAAAATGGTACTAGGTGAGCAGGGACCTCAAAATAAGGCTCTCATAGCCAAAAACCCTACAAATAAAGCTTAAGGGAGAAAACAATGGCAGAAATAAGAAAAGCCGAAGGTTTAGTTGATTGGCTAGACCAGAGATTGGCTATAAAAACTCTAAATAAAGTACTCGCTACAGAATACTGGGTACCAAAAAATATCAACTTTTTGTGGGCGATGGGTGTCATTTTGATGACAATGTTCGGGATACTCTTTATCTCAGGGCTATTTTTACTAATGTATTATAAGCCTGATGTAAACTTGGCATTTGACAGTGTAAATCATACTATTATGCAAGAAGTTTACTACGGATGGCTTTGGAGACACATGCATGCTGTTGCTGCATCGGTTGTTTTTCTTATCATTTACATCCATATGTTTGTTGCAATTTATTACGGCTCATACAAAAGAGGTAGAGAAATGATATGGATAAGCGGTATGCTCCTTTTCATGCTCTTTTCAGCAGCCGGATTTAGCGGATATATGCTTCCTTGGGGACAAATGAGCTACTGGGCGGCACAGGTTATCACTAACATTTTTGGTGCTATTCCTTTTATCGGTCCTGATTTGGTTGTATGGATTAGAGGTAACTTCTTTGTTTCAGATCCTACATTGACAAGATTTTTCATGCTTCATGTATTGCTTCTACCTATAGTTATCATGGCTACCATCGGGCTTCACTTTTATTCACTTAGAATCCCGCATGTAAACAATGAAGAGGGCGAACATTTTGATTTTGAAGAGGAAGCCAAAAAATACAAAGAAGGTAAGAAAAAAGAATCAAAAGTTATACCTTTCTGGCCTGTATTTATGAGTAAAGATCTGTTTGTTGTAGGGGTATTTTTAATATTCTATTTCTACTTAGTAGGCTTCCATTATGAATTTGCAATGGATCCGATCAACTTTGATCCTGCAAACTATATGAAAACACCGACTCACATATATCCTGAGTGGTACTTTTTATGGAGTTATGAGATACTAAGAGGATTTTTCTTCCCGATAGCCGGAATAAGTCCATTTAACCTTGGACTTATAGGATTTGCTATAGCAAACGGTGTATTTTTAATACTTCCTTGGCTAGATAGAAGTCCTGTTGTTGCTCCTGCTCACAAAAGAGGAGCATTTAAGATATGGTTTTGGTTAATGCTTATAGATATGGTAGGCCTTACAATTTTTGGTAAAGTTCCGCCAAACCATGTATATTTTATAGGCAATAGCGATATAACACCTTGGTTTGGTTTTATATTTACAATTAGCTTTTTTATACTTTTATTTATAGCATTGCCTCTTATCACAATGAAAGAGAAAAAAAGAGCAGGGGGTGCTAAATGAGAGAGTTAAAAATTCTTGGAATATTGGTATTTTTTACACTACTACTATATTGGGGAGTTGAGCCTTATGCTCGCTCCAAGATGGAAAAAGAAGTAGCACCTGCTGATTTTAAATTTAGCGATTTAAAGGCTATAAATTACAAAGGAGATCCTGCAAAAGGTAAGCAACTTATAGTAAATGCTGGATGTACAGGATGCCACGGAATAAAAGCTGCTAAAATGCCTGCTCCTATGCCAGCAGATGCTGCAGCGGCATCATTTGGTGTAGCACCTCCTGATCTTAGTGATGCAGGTTTGATATATGATGAAAAATATCTTAAAAACTTCATACTGAACCCTGCTCATGCTATGTTGACAGCTATGAAATATAATGCAAAAAAACCTTTTCCTATGCCACAATTTTTTGGTGTAGGCGGAGATAAAAACAAAGAGGTTTCAGATATAGTTGCTTACTTAAAATCAATAGCCCCAAAAGAGCTTAGCGATAAAGAGACATTTGTAGCTGCCTGCGGTAGATGTCATAGTGTTAAGTATGACAAATGGAGCCAACTTGGTGATGAGCCTAAGTTTAAAGGTGAAACTGACAAACTTGCATATAAATTAAAAGTATCTAAGTATTTGGATCATTTGAAAAAATATATGGCTGCAACTCCACCTGATCTCTCTATTATGATAAGAGCTAGAAGCAAAGAGTTCCTTGAGACATTTATAGATGACCCTCAAAAATTACTTAAAAATACCTCTATGCCTAGAGTAGGTCTTACAAAAGAGAGTACTGAAAAAGTTATAAGTTATCTTGAGAGTGTAGGAGATAGCAAAAAAGCTGAAAGAGAATCACTTATTCCTAAGGTTATTGGATACTTGATCATCTTTACTCTATTTGCATATCTATGGAAATCTAAACTCTGGAGAGAAGTACACTAAAAAGCCTTTTGGCTTTTTAGGTGTAAAGGAGGATAGGAGTAAAGGGGGGCAAAGAAACCTCTTGACTCCTCCCTCTTTTTTTAAACTTGCTCTAAATCCTCTATCCTAATACATCCAATCCATCTTTTGAATTATTGTTATTGACATCGGTATTAGAGCTATATTTGTTTTTCATGGCCTTTAGCTGTTCTTGATTGATCTCTTGTATAGCTTTAGCTTCCATCATATTAGCACTTGCAGCTACTTTAAGATCTTGAGGACTAGGATCACTTGGAGCTAAAGCTGCTGCTCTTAGTTGTCTAGCAATAGAGAGAGTCTCTTTTGGATTGCTACCTTTTGTAACATGTATAGGCACTTCACCTCCAATGGCATACATTTTACCATCAGGTCCTTTTTGATATGTATAACTCGCTCCACCACTTACCACTGAACCACCTGCGGCTAAATGTGCAGCTTCATGAGCTCTAACATGAGTATCTCTTTGCCGCAGCTTTACAACTTGCTCTTTTTGAGCTTCGGTTAATTCATTTGGATTATTGTTAGTTTTTTTATTAGCATCATTGCTTAAAACATTGCTATTGTTATTTATATTTTTATTGTCTTGTTCTTTTGAAATCTTTGTATAATTATATGTAGTATTTATGCCTTCAACTCTCATAATTAAAATTATATCATATTTTCAGGAAAACTATCTATAAAAAATGATAAAATAGTTTCATATTTTATCACCGTGCCAAAAGGAGTGTTATGGAGTTTAAAAGTAAAGATGATGTAATAAATTATATAAATAAAAAAAATATACAAGAGATAAAAGTTGCAGCAACCGATATTGATGGAGTTTTGCGAGGAAAATATATAAGCAAAACCAAGTTTTTCTCTGCCCTTGAAAACGGTATAGGCTTTTGTGATGTAATTTTTGGATGGGACAGTAACGATGAACTCTATGACAACTCCAAAGTTACAGGTTGGCATACGGCATATCCTGATGCTTTGGCAACTATAGATATAAAAAGCGCTAGAGAGTTACCTCTTGAAGACAACACACTTCTTTTCTTGATGGATTTTGAAAAAAATTCTCCACATAAAGATGTCTGTCCAAGATCACTTCTAAAAAGAGTGATGGAATATGGAAAATCTCTTGGTATTTATTTTAATGCGGCAGCAGAGTTTGAATTTTTTCTTTTTGATGAAACAATGCACTCTTTAAGGGAGAAAAATTACAACAACCTAAAGCCTTTTACTCCGGATATGTTTGGATACTCGATGCTTAGAAATAGTGTACATAGTGATTTTTATCAAGAGTTACTATCACTTTGTAGAGATATGGATATGGAGCTTGAAGGTATTCATACTGAAACCGGTCCCGGAGTAATAGAAAGTGCTTTAACCCACGATGAACTTTTAAAAGCTGCGGATAAAGCTGAACTTTTTAAAACATTTACTAAAATATTTGCCCAAAAAAGAGGGTTAAGTGCTACTTTTATGGCAAAGTGGTCAAATGAATATCCCGGACAATCAGGTCATTTACATATATCTGCCAAAGATAAAGATGGCAATGCGATTTTTTATGATAGCAATAATAAACACAATATAAGTGATATGATGAGATGGTTTATAGGAGGTCAACAACTATTGATGCCAGAGTTTCTTAGCATGATTGCTCCTACTTGTAACTCTTACACAAGGCTAATTCCGGGATTTTGGGCACCTACTCAAGCTACATGGGGAATTGACAATAGAACTTGTGCCATTAGAGCAATCCCAGGAAGTACAAAATCCCAAAGAGTAGAGTATCGTGTAACAGCAGCAGATATCAATCCTTATATAGCACTAAGTGCGGCAGTTGGAAGCGGACTGTGGGGGATAGAACATAAAATAGAGCCTACAAAACCCATCACAGGCAATGCCTATGAAGCAACTCTACCTAAAAAGTTTCAATTTCCGAGAACTCTTTTTGATGCTGCTCAAAGACTAAAAAGCTCAACCGTAGCAAAAGAGATATTTGGCAAAACTTTTGTAGAGCATTATGCAATGAGTAGGGAATGGGAAGAGAATGAACAAAAAAAAGCCATAACTGATTGGCAACTTAAAAGATATTTTGAAATAATATAATACAGGAGAAAGCATGTCAACATTTAAAACCATAACACCGGTAGATAACTCAGTATATTTGGAGATGGAGTATCATGATAAAAATGATATAAACACTACTTTAGAACTTGCGAAAAAGGCTCAAAAAGAGTGGAGAAAGGTTCCCATTGAAGAAAAAATAGTACTACTAAATAAATTTGTCGAAATACTCAGCAAAAAGAGTGAGCAGATAGCAAAAGAGTTGGCTTTTCAAATGGGAAGGCCCATATCTTACGGCACACTTGAAGTTAGAGGTTTTAAAGAGAGAGCAAATTATATGATACAAATAGCTCAAGATGCTTTATCTACATATAATCCTGAGCCTAAAAAAGGATTTGAAAGATCTATAGTAAAAGAACCATTGGGAGTAGTAGCGGTTTTAAGTCCTTGGAATTATCCGTTTTTAACCTCAGTCAATGTCATTGTTCCTGCACTTATGGCTGGAAACTCTGTCATCTTAAGACACTCTACCCAAACTCCTTTGGTGGCAAAAAGATACCAGGAAGCTTTTGATGAAGCAGGTCTTCCAAAAGGAGTATTTTCTCATCTTTATCTAACACACAAAGACGCTTCAGAATTTATGGCTGATAGTAGAGTTGACGGAGTTTACTTTACCGGTTCAGTTAAAGGTGGACTTGAAGTGCAAAAGGCTATCTTAAATAAATTTATACCTTGCGGGTTGGAGCTTGGCGGAAAAGATCCCGCTTATGTAATGAAAGATGCTGATATAAAATATAGTGCGGAAAACCTTGTAGATGGATCTTTTTTTAATTCAGGTCAATCATGCTGCGGAATTGAGAGAATTTATGTGCATGAGAATGTGTATGATAATTTTATAGATGAGTTTGTTAAAATCACAAAAGAGTATAAACTTGGAAATCCTTTGGATAAAACTACTACCATAGGACCAATGGTAAAAACTGAAGCTGCCACATTTGTAAGAGATCAAATCAAAGAAGCTTTAAATAAAGGTGCAAAAGCTTTGGTGGATGAGAGTATGTTTGCCAACTCAAAAGAGAATACTCCATATCTAGGACCTACTGTTTTAGTTGATGTTGACCACTCGATGAGTGTTATGAAAGAGGAGAGTTTTGGACCGGTTGTCGGTATTATGAAGGTAAAAGATGATAAAGAAGCATTAAACCTTATGAACGATAGTGACTTAGGACTTACAGCTTCACTTTGGACAAAAGATATACAAAAAGCATATGATTTGGCACCTTTGATTGAAACTGGTACCGTTTATATGAATAGGTGTGATTATCTTGACCCGGCACTGGCTTGGACGGGAGTCAAAAATACCGGAAGAGGTGTGACTCTCTCAAGATATGGATATGATCATGTAACAAGAATAAAATCTCTACATTTTAAAGAAATATAAACAAGGATAAAAAATGCTGCCTGATATGAATTGGAACTATCCAACCACTGTATGGTTTGGACATAAAAGAGTAAAAGATATAGTAAATGCGTGCAAAAGTCTCGGCATTAACTCACCTTTAATAGTAACAGATGAGGCACTATCAAAGCTTCCTATCATGGATGATTTGATAATACCGCTAAAAGATGCCGGGATAAAATATTCTGTTTTCAGTGATGTTCAGCCAAATCCGACAGCCCAAAATGTAAAAGCCGGTGTAGAAGCTTTCAAAAAAAATGGTAATGACGGTGTTATTGCTTTTGGCGGGGGCTCAGCTTTGGATGCGGGAAAAACTATAGCTTTTATGTCATCTCAGAGGCTTGATATTTGGGAGTTTGAAGATATAGGAGACAATTGGAAAAAAGCTGATACTTCAAATATTGTCAAATCCATTGCCATCCCCACAACTGCAGGAACAGGCTCGGAAGTAGGAAGAGCTACGGTTATAACTGACAGTGAAACCCATGCCAAAAAGATTATATTTCATCCTGCAATGTTACCGGCTATAGTTATACTAGATCCAAATCTTACCTATAATCTTCCAAGACATATAACAGCATGGACCGGTATTGATGCTTTGGTTCATTCACTCGAAGCATATTTTTCACCGCTTTACCATCCTATGGCAGATGGTATTGCATTAGAAAGCATAAGGCTCATAAAAGAAAATCTAAAAACTGCATACAATGAGCCTCATAATGAAGATGCAAGAGCTTATATGCTGACAGCCGCTATGATGGGTGCAACAGCTTTTCAAAAAGGTTTGGGCTCAGTACACTCTCTTGCTCATACTTTGGGAGGACTTTACAATATGCCTCACGGTCTGGCCAACTCCATCATACTTCCTTATGCCATCTATCAAAACAGAAGTACCATAGGTGAAAAAGCAGCAAAGATATGTAAATATATCGACTTACCCGGACCATCAGTAGAAACACTTATAAAATTTATCCTTGATTTGAGAAAAGATTTGGAGATTCCAAACAGTTTAAAAGAGGCTGATATTCCTTTTAAAAATGAAAAAAAGATAGGTGAAATTGCCTTTTTAGACCCATCTACCGGTACAAATGCGCTTAAAATGACACCGGAAAGTTTTACAAAACTGTTTAAAGCTGCATATTTTGGAGATTTTGATATATTGTAGGAGTTTTAAAAGTAGCAGTTTATAAACTGCTACTTTTTATTTTCGTTATAAGAGCCGACTTTGGTCAATCTTTCATATCTTAGTTTCATTCTCTCTTCATCGCTTAAAGACTTCAGCTTTTTAATTTCATTTAAAAAATAGTTGCCCAAAGCTTCGGCTGCAGCAGATTTGTCTCTATGTGCCCCCATGATAGGCTCATCTATGATATCATCTATCAAATCCAACTCTTTCAAATCTTCCGCAGTTATTTTCATGGCTTTTGTAGCTTGTTCCTGTTTTGATGGATCATTCCAAAGAATCGCAGCACACCCCTCAGGAGAAATAACTGAAAATACAGAATATCTCATCATAGCAAGTCTATCGGCAACACCGACTGCCAAAGCACCGCCACTTCCTCCTTCTCCTATAACAACAGAGATAGAAGGTGTATTTAGCCTGCTAAGCTCCAAAAGGTTTCTGGCAATTGCTTCGCTCTGTCCTCTCTCTTCAGCTCCAATTCCTGGAAATGCACCTGGAGTATCGACCAAAAAAAGTATGGGAAGTTTAAACTTCTCTGCCATTTTGGCTACTCTTAAAGCTTTCCTATAGCCTTCAGGGTTTGGCATACCAAAGTTTCTTTTGAGTTTATATCTTGTTCCTCTTCCTTTTTGCTCACCAATTACTACAACTTTTTCATCTCCTATAAATCCTACAAAACAAACTATAGCAGGATCATCTCTAAAAGCCCTATCTCCGTGAATTTCATAATAATCTTTTAAAAGAGCCCTGACATAATCAAGTGCATAAGGACGATCCGGATGCCTTGCAAGCTGCAGTTTTTGATAATCACTTAGATTTTTGTATGTTTTTGAAACCTCTTTCTCCAACTCTTTTTGAAGAATTTTAACCGCTTCGGTATCATTTTTTATCTTTGCACTTGTTATATCATCATCAAGTTGTTTTATTTTGCTTTCAAAATCTAAGTAAGTTGCCACTCTCTACTCTTCATAATTTTTAAAAATTAAAACCCCGTTGGTTCCGCCAAAACCAAATGAGTTACTCATTACCACTTTTAGATCATATTCTCTAGCATTATTTGGAACATAGTCAAGGTCACAGTCAGGATCCGGAGTATCATAATTTATTGTTGGAGGTATTATGCCATCCCTCATAGCCATCAAAGAGATAACAGCTTCTGTTGCACCCGCCGCTCCCAAACAGTGTCCTATCTGACCTTTGGTAGAACTGACCAACGGAACATCATCTTTAAAAACACTCTTGATAGCCATTGTTTCATACCAGTCATTATATTTTGTACTGGTACCGTGAGCATTTATATAGTCAACTTTTGGATGACCTGCCATCTCAAGAGCTGCTTTCATAGCTCTTGCGGCACCCTCGCCTTCAGGAGCGGGAGTTGTAATATGGTTGGCATCACCACTCTCTCCAAAACCTACAAGTTCAGCATAAATTCTAGCTCCTCTTGCTTTGGCG
>JALVWW010000175.1 GCA_027023175.1 Campylobacterales bacterium | reverse complement strand
TAAATGATTTTGATATCGACAATGAATTGTTTATGCTTGTGAAAAAGCTGATATACAATTTCAACAATATACAGGAATTTTGTGATGAAGCTCTCTTTGAAAAGGCACTTTCAATCATAAAAAAATTCAAAAACCCTCCCGCTATCGAATACTTTGGTGAATCAAAACAAATCATACCAGATATCTATATAACAGAAACAAAAAACGGTATAGAGATAGATATAAACAATGCATTTTATCCGCAGGTTGTTTTGGATATCGACGGTGTCAGCGAGAGTGATGAATATGTAAAGCAAAAAGTTAAAAGTGCAAAAGATTTGATAGATGCACTTGAGATGAGAAAAGCTACACTATACAAGATAGGACTTATGATACTTGAGTATCAGTATGACTTTTTCAAAGGAGGCTCCATAAAGCCGATGAAGCTTAAGGATTTGGCTGAAGAGCTTGAGAGAAATCCATCAACAATATCCAGGGCGATATCCAACAAATACCTCTCTTGTAGCAGAGGAGTGTTTGCTCTAAAAGATTTTTTCAGTACAGCAATAGATGAAAATATCTCAAGTGCTTCCATAAAAGAGTTTATAGCCGAGCTTATAAAGAATGAAGATAGAAAAAAACCTATCAGTGACAGTAAAATCTTAACTAAAATAGAGGAAAAATTCGGTATCAAAATAGTAAGAAGAACGATAACAAAATATAGAAAACAGTTAGGTATCGCAGGCTCGAGTGAAAGAAAAAAGCTTTATATGCTATCAAGCTAAAAGAGTCAAAGCTTTTTCCAAGTCCTCTTTTGTATCTATGCCGAAACTTTTGCTTTGAACTTCTATCATAGCTATCTTTTTGCCGTAATACACAGCTCTTAACTGCTCTAATTTTTCTATATCTTCCAAAGGAGCATTGGGCAGTGAACAAAACTCTTCAAGGGTTTTTTTAGTAAATCCGTAAATACCCAAATGCCCGAAATAGTTATCATATGATTCTCTGTCATATGGTATTTTGCTTCTTGAAAAGTATATGGCGTTTTTTTGAAAATCGGTGATGACTTTTACATGGTTTGGGTCATTTGCCTCTTTGTCGGATATAAATTTATAGCAGCTTACCATAAATATATCTTCATTTTTATCTTTTGCCGTTTGAAGTCTGTCTATTACTTTTTGGATGATTTCCGGCTCTATAAAAGGTTCGTCAGCCTGTACATTGACTATAATATCATCATCTTTAAGGTTTAGTTTTTTGGCTACTTCGTTTACTCTGTCTGTTCCGCTTTTATGAGTGCTGCTTGTCATAACAGCATCAAATCCATAATCTTTTGCTATATTTATAACCTCTTCACTGTCTGTTGCTATGACAACTTTGTCAATACTTTTTACTCTGTTTGCCGTGGCTATCACCATTGGAACTCCACCGATATTTGCCAAAATTTTGCCGGGAAATCTGTTTGATGCGATGCGTGCCGGTATAATTATCATTTTTTAATACCCTTTTAGATAAAATAAGTGTAATTATATCCAAAAGGAGATAATGAATTGTTTATCTATCAGGAAAAAGGCGGATACTGTTACAACAGCGACACACTTTTTTTGTATGACTTTATCTCCAAATTTTATCCAAGAGGTGATGTTTTGGATGTCGGATGTGGATGCGGTGTGCTTGGACTTTTAATAAAAGAGAATTTTAAAGTCAATTTAACAGGTATAGATATACAAAAAAACAATATCTTTTTATCAAGCATAAATGCCAAAAACAATAGCCTTGAAGCAGAGTTTGTGTGTGATGATTTTTTGGGATATAAATTTGAAAAAAAGTTTGACTTTATAGTTTCAAATCCGCCTTTTTATAAAGCTGAAAACAAACAAAGCAAAAATTTATCAAAAAAGATAAGTAGGTTTAATGACTCTTTGCCTCTGTATGAGTTTATAAAAAAATGCAATACTTTACTAAAGCCAAGGGGTGAGCTTTTGCTTTGCTATGACGGGGCTGAAGCGGATAGGGTTTTTACACTGTTGGAAAACTGTAAGATAAAAATAAATGAGATAAGATGGCTTCATCCAAAGCCCAACAAAAATGCTACTATTGTTATGATAAGAGCCAAAAAAAGCTCAAAAAGTATGCTAAAATGTCTTCCTCCATTGATAACTCACATAAACGGTGAATTCAGCGATGAGGTAAAAGAGATATATAAAAAAATAGGACTAAAAAGTTTGAAATGTGAACTTGAACCCTTTGGGTTAGGTGGTAAGGCGCTAAGGAGGTAAGGGGGTAAGATGATGAGAAAAGAAAAGAAAGATAATAAAAAACAATTACCAATTACGAATTACGAGTTACTATCCGAGCGAAGCGACAATTCTGCAGGAACAAGGACAATCACTAAAGAGGGTTTTAGTTACAGCTTTAAGCCTTCGGCTTGCAGTGAATGTGATGGTAGATGCTGTAGGGGTGAGAGCGGATATATTTGGGTAAACCGGGATGAGATAAAAAAAATAGCTGAATTTTTGAAATTAGATGAGGAAATTTTTAGAAAAGATTATTTAAATAAGGTAAAATATAAATACAGTATCAAAGAGGTAAAGATAGAGGGTGAATTTGAGTGTATATTTTTTGATAATAAAAAAAATAGTTGCCAAATCTATGAGGTTAGGCCAAGCCAATGCAGGACATTTCCTTTTTGGGATTATTTTAAAACACATGTAAAAGAGGTAAAAGAAGAGTGTATAGGTATAGTTTAGTAATTTTCACCATTTTGGCGATACTTTTTAGCGGATGTACTCCCAAACAGCCAGCTCCCAAAAAAACTGTCATAAGAGCGTATAAAAATGAAAATAAATATCTTTTGTATGCTTTCATGCTTTCTCAAAACAATGACTTTAAGGGAGCTTATAAATATTTTGTAAAGCTTTATAATCATACAAAAAATATAGCTTATCTAAAGTATGCTATAAGTCTTGGTGCAAAACTCAAAAAATATGATGATTTTTTTAAACTTGTTAAAGAGGGGCTAAGAGACTATCCAAACAATGATACATTAAAAAGAGAATTGATAAGGTATTATCTTTTTAAAAAAAATTATAAAAAAGTAACTTCTTTGACTTTGGATTTGATAAAAAAGTCAAAAACAGAAGAAAACTATAAGTTTGCCGGCTCGGTTTTTTTAAGTCTGAAAAATTATGAACTCTCTTTTAAATCTTTTGAAAAAGCATACAGCTTTCATTATAATGAAGATATACTAAATAACATTGCAGATATTTTATATCTTTTTTTAAATAAAAAAGATGAGGCGGTGGCCTATCTTGAAACCCATACAAGGCTTAGGGGATGCTCAAAAAAAGTTTGTTTCAAGCTTATAGATATCTATGCGAGAGAAAAGGATATAAATGGGCTTATCTCAACATACAAAAGACTTTATGAAAAATACAAAGATAACAACTATGCAAAAAAGGTAGTTCAACTTTTGCTCTATCAGGGGGAGAAGAAAGAAGCTATAAAATTTTTGAAAAAAAATGATATCGACAAAGAGATGCTGGCAGATATTTATATATCCATAAAAGATTTTAAAAATGCATACAAAGTTACAAAAGAGTTGTATGAAAAAACAAAAGATGTGAAATACCTTGGGAGAATGGCGATATATGAGTACGAAGGTAATCCCAAAAAAGATAAAAAACTTTTAAATTCAGTTGCAAAAAAATTTGCAAAAGTAGTTAAAGTTTCTAATGACCCGCTTTATTTGAACTATTACGGGTACTTGCTGATAGATCATGATATGGATGTAAAAAAAGGCTTGTCTTTAGTCAAAAGAGCTCTAAAACAAGACCCTAATTCGCCATATTATCTTGACTCTCTGGCATGGGGTTATTACAAGCTTGGACTTTGTAAAAAAGCAAAAAAAATAATGGCAAAAGTTGCTAAAATGAGCAAAGATGCTGAAGTAAAAAAACATATGAGAGCTATAAATAAATGTTTAAAGGATAAGAAATAAGATGATTCTTGATGATATAATAAAAAAGACAAAAGAGGAACTTAAAAAAAAGAAAAAGGAGTTTTCACTAGATTGGCTTGGAAGAAGTTTAGCCTATAATCCCTATGTCCCAAGGGATGTAAAAGAGTATCTAGCCTCTACAAAAGATGAGCCATACAGAATAATAGCAGAAGTAAAAAAAGCAAGTCCTAGCAAAGGAGTGATAAAGGAGGATTTTGATCCATTGGTTATTGCTCAAGAGTATGAAAGAGCAGGAGCAAATGCTATATCAGTTTTAACTGAGCCTTTCTTTTTTCAAGGAAGTTTGGAGTATCTTACAGGTATAAGAAGATATGTCTCAACTCCGCTTTTAAGAAAAGATTTTATCATAGATAAGTATCAGCTTGTTGAGGCTTTGGTTTACGGGGCTGATTTTGTTCTGCTTATCGCAAAGGCTCTAAGTAAAAAGGAGTTAAAAGAGTTACTTAACTATACAAGACATCTTGGCATGGAAGCTTTAGTTGAAATTCATGATAAAGAGGATCTGACAAAAGCCATATATGCCGGAGCTGATATTATAGGGATCAATCACAGAAATCTTGAAACTTTTGAAATGGATATGCAGCTTTGTGATAGGCTTATACCACTCATACCAAACGGTAAGATAATCGTAGCCGAGAGTGGTATAAGTGATAAAGAGAGTATAAAAAGACTTCACTCTATCGGAGTGGATGCATTTTTGATAGGAGAGTACTTTATGAGACAAGAGAGTATCGCCAAGGCTCTTGAAGAGTTTAAGAGGGTTGAATGATGGAGTATCTTTACGCTCCCTGGAGGAGTGATTATGTTACTAAAAAAAAGATAGAAGGTTGCGTGTTTTGCCATATTTCAAAAAATCCTTCTCTTGATGAAGAGCATTTTGTGCTATACAGGGATAAAGTCTGTTTTATGGTGATGAATAAATATCCCTACAACCCCGGCCATTTTATGATAATACCCCATCTTCATACCGATGCTTTGGAAAATCTTGATGAAAATACATGGATAGATATGAGTAAATTGGCTCAAAAGTCAGTAAAAATGATGAAAGAGGGCTTTGGAGCAAAAGGGGTAAATATCGGTATGAATTTAGGCAGTAGTGCAGGTGCCGGCATAGCAGAACACATCCATCTTCACATAGTTCCAAGGTGGGAGAGAGATACTAACTTTATAACCACGATAGGCGAAACAAGAGTTTACTCTACAGAGTTTTTAAGAGTTTATAAAAAAATAAAAGAGTTGCTGCCAAAATATATAGAGGAAGTGAAATGAGTGTATTGATGGAGTTTGCCATATTTCCTACAGACAAAGGTGAAAGTGTAAGTGAATATGTATCCAAAGTCATAAAAATGATAGATGATAGTGGTATAAAGTATCAATTGACTCCAATGGGAACTATCATAGAAACCCAAACACTGCAAAAGGCACTGGAAGTGATAGAAAAGTCATACAAAGTACTTGAGCCCTATGCAAACAGAGTTTATGCCACTGTAAAGTTTGATATCAGAAAGGATAGAACCAACGCAATGGCTTCAAAGATAGAGAGTATAAAAAACAGACTTCAAAATTAGTTATCAAAATGTTATTATTATTTGATATACTGTTTTACAGAAGGAAAGATTATGAAAAAAAGAACAAAAATTTTAGCTACCATTGGACCGGCAAGTGACTCTATAGAGGTGCTTGAAGGGCTTATAAAAGCAGGTGTGAATGTATTTAGGCTGAATTTCAGTCACGGTACACACGAGTATCATTCAAAAGTATTAAATCATATAAGAAGTGCCGAAAAAAATACAAATGCTTATATCGGAGTATTGCAGGATATTTGCGGACCAAAGATAAGAGTCGGTCAGCTTGAGGGTGATTTTGAGCTAAAAGAGGGAGATACTCTTTTATTTATCAAAAAAGAGATAACAGGGAAGAAAATAGCAGAGGGTGAATATGAGCTGAGTATAAACAGACCCGAGATACTTGATAAACTAAAAGTCGGTGAATACATATATCTCTATGACGGAAATATAAAAGCAAAAGTTATCCAAACAGGTGAAAAAGTTATAGCTAAGATAGAAAACAGAGGTAAGCTGTCATCTAACAAGGGTGTAAATTTCCCAAATACCAGACTAAATATCGATATCATTACAAAAAAAGATGAAGAAGATATGAAGTGGGGTGCCAAAAATGGTGTAGATTTTGTTGCTATCTCTTTTGTGCAAAATGCAAACGATATCAAAAAAGCAAGAGAAGTTTTAAAAAAATATGGCTCAAAGGCACAGGTTATTGCCAAGATAGAAAAGTTTGATGCAGTAGAAAACATCGATGAAATTATAAAAGAGAGCGACGGAGTAATGGTGGCCAGAGGGGACCTGGGCATAGAAGTGCCTTACTATAAAGTACCAAGCATCCAAAAAAGAATCATACGAAAAGCCAATGCCGCTGCCAAGCCGGTTATAACCGCTACTCAGATGCTTTTGTCTATGGCTGAAAAAGAGACTGCAACAAGAGCCGAGATAAGCGATGTGGCAAATGCTGTTCTTGATGGAACTGATGCTGTTATGCTCTCTGAAGAGAGTGCTATAGGAAAGTATCCTGTAAATGTAGTAGAGGTTATGTCAAATACTATAATGGAAACCGAAACTGTTTATCCATATAACAAATTTGACAGATATAAGTTCAATGATGAGACAGACATCATTTCATCGGCTACCGCAAAATTGGCAAAAGATTTGAAAGTTGAGGGTATTCTTGCCATAACAAGCTCGGGAGGCTCAGCTAAAAAACTTTCAAGATACAGGATAAAGCAGCCTATTTGTGCCATAACTCACGATGATGAGACTGCCAGGTCTTTGACTCTCGTTTGGGGTGTAGTGCCGACAATGTGTGTAGAAAAAATGAATCTCAACCTGATACTGGCTTCGGTTTTAAGTAGGGCTATTATCAAAAAGATAGTGGATTTGGATAAAACCTACATCGTAACTGCAGGTTTTCCTACGGGAGTCCCGGGAAGTACAAACTTTATAAGGATACTAAAAAGAGAACAGATGGAGTACTATGCCGACTTTGTGATGTAATTTATATTTTTATCACCTTTTTTTGAGTCAGACACATTGCAAACCCTTTTTCATAATATGCCGCTTCATTTATAAACAGAGGATAAACTTCCTCGTCTTTGTCGTAAATTATATCCTCTCCTTCAAGTGTGATAAAAAGAGGATCTCCTTTTTTTAATTTCGTATAGTCTTTGTCCTGCAAAGAGGGATGAACCATAGCAACAATATCTCCGTTTTCATCTCTTGGAAAGTCAAGAAGCTCTATATGGTCATATATCTCAATGCTTGTATAATTTTTTTGAAATTTTTTATTGTTTAATTTTTCTATAAAGTCCAAAATATGATGTATAAGTTTTTCAGTATCAAAAAAGAGATCAGACCTTAAAACTCCCTGTGGTATGGCTCCAACCTCTATAGCAAATCCATTTTTGGCAATCGAATTGACAAAAGATACATCTTTTGTATCACCTTTCCATCTAAATATATTGACTCTCGGTTCCATCTCTTTCAGGTATGCTGCTACTTGCCAGGTCAATTTGCTTCCCTCGTCTATAACGATAGAAAGCCCCATGTTTGAGGTGGTAGAGTGTAAGTCAACTATAAAGTCAACATTTGGGTGTTCTGAACCTTTCGGGCCAAGTTTTGCATTGATAACTTTTGCAAGCAGATCTTCATAGTCTGCTTTGTTCGGGTCATTTAAATCCTCTGTTTTGAAAGTTCTGTTTAAATCTTTGTCTATATATCTTGTACATTTTTGCATAGCTTTTAAATTGTTATGCATTATAATGGTTTCAAAACCCTCTCTTTGGATAAGTTTTGGATTTTTCTTAAATTTGTTTATGAGGTAAACTCCGGTCAGTTCATTTCCGTGAGTACCGCCTGTAATGGCAAGTTTTTTTATCATATTTTGCATATTTACTCCTGTTAAAAGAGAATTATACCATATAAATTCTAAAATTGTTTCATTATAAAAATAAGTTTTTTAATTGATTTTATATAATCAAGAGAGTTTAATCTACTTTGGGTACAATACGAAAAAAATTATTAATACAAAAAAGGTCTTATTTATGGTTTTAGAAGTGGGAGTGATATATTTTTTATATATTTTGATAAAAGTTTATGTTTCTGTGATGGAAGTGGGTTATGTCTCAAGGGCAAAGCATTTGGCACCTGTTATACTTGATGCAAAGAGATATAAAGATGCCGCTGATTATAAGATAGCAACTGAGAGGATGAATATACTAAACTCTTTGTTTGATTATGTCCTGTTTATATTTTGGGTTGGGTTTGGCTTGAGATGGCTGGATAGTGTGATAGGTATAGACAATACTCTTTTAAAGTCGGTTGTTTATGTTGATTTGTTTATCATTATCAACTATATAGTCTCGCTTCCTTTTGAATTATACAGCAAGTTTTATCTCGATAAAAAGTTTGGCTTTAGCAATATGACACCAAAAATGTTTTTAAGTGATTTGCTCAAGTCTGCTGTGTTGTTTTTGGTTTTTGGTTCGTTGGTTGTGCTTGTGGTCAGTTATATCATATCGTCATTTGCTTTGTGGTGGCTATGGAGTTTTGTTTTTATATTTATCATTATAGTGGGAATAAATTTGATATATCCTACTTTTATAGCTCCGCTTTTCAATAAATTTATCCCGCTTGAAGATGAGAGTTTAAAAGAGTCGATAGAGGCATTGATGCAAAAAGCCGGACTTAAAAGCAGCGGTATTTTTACCATGGATGCCAGCAAAAGAGACAATAGACTCAATGCCTACTTTGGAGGTCTTGGAAGCTCTAAAAGAGTAGTTTTGTTTGATACTTTGATAAAAAAATTAACCAAACCCGAACTTTTGGCGGTTTTAGGTCATGAGTTAGGGCATTTTAAACATAAAGACATCATAAAAAATATCTTTATGATGGGCGGACTTTTGTTTTTAATGTTTTTTATATTTGGAAATTTGCCAAGAGAGCTTTTTTTGAGTTTTGGACTTGATAAAACTCCTTATACCATTATAGCTTTCTTTTTACTTCTCTCTCCTATAGTTGCATTTGTTTTTATGCCTATTATGGGACTTTTAAGCAGGCATAACGAGTATGCTGCAGATGAGTATGGAAGTGAGTGTGAAAGCGGTGAGGTTTTGGCTAATGCACTGGAAAAACTTGCAAATGAAAATAAAAGTTTCCCAAGAGCACATCCATTGTATATTTTCTTTTACTTTACCCATCCGCCATTGATAGAAAGACTCAAAAGGCTGGGCAAAAAGTACCATGAAGACAACAGTGCCCTAAAAGAGAGCTGTGCGGCAAACAATGAGTAAAAACAAAACTATCAAAGAGGCCATTAAAGAAGCCAGAGCTGTTTTAAAAGATATAAGCGATATCCCTCAAAAAGAGGCAATTATACTTCTTAAATATCTTTTAAAAGTAGATGAGAGCTATCTTTTTTTGCATGAAAATGATGAGTTTAAAGAGTATAAGAAGTTTAAGAGATTGGTTGAAAGAAGGGCGGAGGATGAGCCTATAGAGTATATCACAAAAAAAGTAAGCTTTTACTCCAGAGAATTTTTTATAGACAAAGGTGCTTTGATACCAAGACCTGAGACAGAGCTTCTTATAGATGAAGTTGTAAAAAATGCAAAAGAGTTTCAAGCCAGGCAGTTATCTATCGCTGAAATCGGTACCGGAAGCGGTATTATTTCTATAATGTTGGCACTTTTGCTACCAAATGCCAAGATAACAGCTACGGATATTTCAAAAGATGCTTTGCAAATAGCAAAGAGAAATATAAAAAAGTATGCTCTTAAGGATAGAGTTAAACTCTATCATGCATCATATCTTGACGGTATCGAAGAAGAGATAGATATCATTGTCTCAAATCCTCCATATGTTGCAAATGATTTCAAAATTCAAAAGCCTTTGGAGTATGAGCCCAAAGAGGCAATATTTGGAGGAGACATAGGAGATGAGATACTTTTTGATATAGTTGATATTGCAAAAGAAAAAAGCGTTTTGTTTTTAGCTTGTGAAATGGGATATGACCAAAGAGAAAGTATCAGTAGATATTTAAAAAACAGAGGTTTTGAAGATTTTTATTTTTATAAAGATTTGGCAGGACTTGACAGAGGTTTTGTGGCTAAACATTAAATTTACAATAAAGTGTTACAATATTTTATTATTTACAGGAGAAAAAATGAAAAAAATTATATTTATCATAGGAGTACTTATCATGTCATTGCAGGTACAGGCACGCCAACAAAGCATTGTTTTTGCAGCAGGCTGTTTTTGGGGGGTTGAAAAATATTTTGACTCATTGAAAGGTGTTATTGACGCAAAGAGTGGTTATGCAGGAGGAAATTATCCTGATCC
>JALVWW010000174.1 GCA_027023175.1 Campylobacterales bacterium | reverse complement strand
TGTGCAAAAGCCCATGCAAAAACAAAAGAGTAAATTCATCATTTATGCTGTGATTTAACTCTTTTGTTTTTTCAATGACTTTGTCAATGTTTATAACAATAATACCTATGGGAGAATTTGACAGTTTTTCTAACGGAAAACTTATGACATCAGTAGGTTTGTCAATACCTCGATACTGCTTGTTCAGCTCCTGTATTTTACTACTATCGGTTAAAATAAGCTCTATATTCTCTTTTGTAAACTCTTCAGCTATATTTTCACACAGACTCAAGTCTATTTTTGTATTCGTTTCATTTGTAAAATCTATCAATAAAATTTCCTAATCCAAAATAATTTTTATATATTATCAAAATTCAAGTTAAAGTTTGACTAAACTATTTTCTTTGCTATTCTCTTTCATTAGGTAAAAACTATCAGCTATCAAATCACTGTCGTATTTGTCATGAGTTACCATCAGTGTTATAAGCTCTTTTTTTAGCGTTATCTCTTTTATAAGCTTTAGCATATCCGTTTTACTCTCTTTGTCAAGTGCACCAAAAGGCTCATCAAGCAGCAAAACAGGCTTTTTCATTACCAGCATCCTGGCAATAGCTACTCTTTGTTGCTCTCCGCCGGAAAGAGTCGAAACTTCTCTTTTTTCATAATTTTCCAAGCTTATATCTTTTAGAATTTTTGAAATGACAGATGACTTTTCTTTTGTTATCTTAAAGCTTCCGTCAATTCCTACCGCAATATTTTGTTCTACATTTAGATATTCAAAAAGATTATGTTTTTGAAAAAGTATACAAAGCGGTCTTTTTTGAGGAGGAAGAGTCAGGATATCTAAACCGTCATATAAAACTTTACCTTTTTTAGGCTCTAAAAAGCCCGATAATATATCCAAAAGTGTTGACTTGCCACTACCGCTTTTACCCATAACGGATATTACTTGGGGTGCTGTTGCTTCAAGATTGTATCGGTATATCTTTTTGTTTGCATCATAAAAAAATTCTAAATTATCTATCTTTAACACGACTTGCCTTTAGAGTTATTATAAATAAACTCAAAACCAATACCAATAATACCAATGCTATACCTGAGGCATCATTTGTGCGGTATGAGCCCATTTTTTCATACAAATACCAAGGAAGTGTCGCCATATCTTTATCTCCAAAAAGTGCTATGATGCTCAAATCTCCCAAAGAGAAAGAGAAACTAAGCGCTACTGTATAAATGATTTGAGCTTTTAAATTTGGCAAATAAACATAAAAAGCTTTTGAAAACAGACTGATACCAAGAGTTTTTAAAACTTTATTATATTTGCTCATCACCATATACACCTGCGGATAGACAGCGTTAAAAGCAAAAGGCAAAGAGAGTAGGGTGTTTGCAAAAATCAAAGCAATAAAGGCTGTCAAATGTAAAGATAAAGAGATATCCCGAGACAATAGAAAAAATCCAACTCCTAGAACAATAGACGGAACTATCAGATAAACTGAAGATGAGAGAGTGATAATTTTTTCAGAAATTTTATAGATTGTTTTTTTATTTTGTAAATTGTTTAAAACAAGAGAGCTTTTTGAAAAGGAGAGTATCAAAGATAAAGACAAAGTAAACAAAGATGATAAAAAAGCCACAAAGATGGATGTTTTAAAAGCATTTATAAAACCTTTTTCGTTAAAAAGTTTTAAAAACTCAGCCCTTGCTCCGTCAACAACTACTGAAATTAGAGGCATTAGAAATAAAAAAGAAAAAATAGTGATGACAATACCGTGCAAAATCAACTCTTTTTTGGATTCTATCCAATATATTTTTTTATATTTTTCCAAAGATGTATTGTTTGTGCTATAGCTACGAGACACAAAAAAAAGAATAATCAAGGAGATAAAAATTTGCAAAAATGAGAGCTTTATGCTCAAAGGGATATCAAAATCAAATTTTAAAGCTTCATATATGGCAACTTCAAGAGTATTGTATGATGGATTGCCTCCAAGGATTAAAACAATAACAAAAGAGCTAAAACATAAAAGAAAAATAGTTGAAGATAGTCCATATATATATGACTTTAAATTGGGAAATTCGACATAATAAAACCTTTGCCAAATATTTAGCCCAAGAGTTTTGGCAACTTTGTATCTTTGCAGAGGTATGGAGAAAAATGCATCATAAAAAACTCTTGAAGCGTAAGAAGCATTAAAATAAACATGTGCAAACAAAATACCCCCAAGTCCGTAAATGTATCCACCGGGATTTTTATCAAAAAGTATCCCCAGCAAATCATTTAGCCAACCGTGTTTGCCAAAAACAGATATGATGCCAAGCACTACGACGATACTCGGTAAGACCAGTGCCGAAGAAAAGAGTGCAACCAGAGTGTCTCTAAAAGGAAAAGTTCTGAAATGAAACATGCTCCAAGAAATTAAAATTCCAAAAAACAATGAGAGCA
>JALVWW010000173.1 GCA_027023175.1 Campylobacterales bacterium | reverse complement strand
ACCAAAACTGCATGTGATATGTTTAACTTTATCAAATTGATATTTTTCTATCTCTTCTCTTAATGTTTGAGCGATATAAGTTGCTTGCTTTATATCTGTTTCAGAAAGAACAAGTATAAACTCTTCTCCTCCCCATCTGCCTAATATATCACTTTTTCTTTTTTTACTTTTTACAAGCTCAGCCAAACTTCTTAAAACTATATCTCCAACCTTATGACCATAGATATCATTAACCTTCTTGAAATGATCAATATCAAAAAATATAATAGACAAATGTTTATCATATCTTTTTGCTATCTCAATTTGTTCTGCAAGGCTGTTATCTATCATATATCTGTTGTAAACTGATGTTAGCTTATCTATGGTCGCCAGTTTTTCGAGTGCTTTTTCAGCTTTTTTCCTTTTTTCTATTTGGATAAAAAGTGTTATCATCCACATAATAAGCAGCAAAATGATAATTATGGCAACTATACTGTACTTAAGCACTTTTTCCTTAGAATAACCCTCTTGCATATGAACCGTTATCCACTTTTGATAAATTTGTTCTTTTTCACTATCTTTGATAGAATCAATAGCTCTGTTGATCATGGGAACCAATATTTTATAATCTTTTCTTAGCATAAACCGTACTGGAAAATTGTATTTGGTAGTTCCTGAAATTTTTAAATTATCAAACCTTAGATAGTTTATCTTATATGCTACAACAGGAAGAATTCCCATGGTTGCATCAGCTTTACCTGAGCTGACATACTCAAGTGCCTGGTCGATATCTTTTACTTCCTTATATTTGATATTCGGAAAATCTTTTGTCACTATCCTGGTGGTAGTATAATCTTTTGGCATAGCAAATATCTTATTTTTTATTGATTTGATATTTGGCACAAATCCTATACTATTTTTAGTAACTATTACAATAGGTGCTTTTATATATGGTTTGGTAAAAACTGCATATTTTTGTCTCTCTTTGACTATAGTGGTGGAGACTGTTATATCAGCTTTCTTCTCCTTTATGGAGTTTAAAACCTTGGAAAAGCTGTCAGCCACTTTACATTCCCCTTTTAGCATAAGTCTTTTTTTAACAAGATTCCAATAGTCTATGGCAATGCCTGAAAGCTTACCATCTTTTAACAGGTTAAATGGCGCCCAGTTTCCAGTACTTATGCAAGTTAACTTATGGCTTGCGATAAACTCTTTTTCTTTTTTGTTTGTCACATAGGGATTGTAAATAAAATTATTATATTTTATACTATTACTGCTTTTAAACATCACTTTATATAATCTTTCAATCTCAGAAATCTTTGTTTCATCAAATACAAAATCTTTACTCACAATATCACTAAAAATCTTCGCCTGATATCTCAGTGCTTTTTTAGAGTAATTTTGAGAATTGTATTTTTCTTTGATGGTTTGTATAGTCTCCGTTATGTGAGAGAGTGCATATTCCCACCCTTTTTTTGTAGCTTCTATAAAAGATTTAACCCTGCTTGGATGTTTTGTTATCTCCTCTTTGGATGCAAAAAGTATATCCCCGTAAAAATCAAAGCCATAATTTTTAGGGTCAAATATCTTATATGATATATTTTTTTCTTTTAGATAGTATGGTTGGTTTGTTTTAAACACAGTAAAAAGATCAGCTTTGTTGTTTAGTATATCTTTTATACTGAAGATATTTTTCTTTATATTTATATCATCAGGCTCTACTCCTGATATATGAAGCATAGAAAGCAAAGATATATTTTCCAGACTCGTAGGACTTGCCATAATAGAGTTGGTTTTTATCTCTTTTAATGAATTTATATCATTATTGGTTGTCAGCAAAACCAGTGGGGAAGTTTCAAAGATAGGCATTAGGGCTACTATGGAAGGATTTAAAATCTCATGATAAATAAGTGAACTGCCACCGACTCCATAGTTTGCTTTTCCTGATAGAACCTGATTTATTATGTTTTCACTGTTTCTTAACTCTTTTATATCTACATTGAGCCCTGCTTTTTTATAATACCCTTTCTCTTTCGCCATATAAAATCCGGCAAACTGAAAAGAGTGTTTCCATCTGAGTTTTAAAATAATAGGATTCCCGGCAAAAAGTTTGAAATTTGACAACATGATAAAAAGTATTATAAGTATCTTCATAATTTTGCCTGAAAAATATAATGTTTCATTATATCACAAATTTTTCAAAAATGGCAAAACGGATTTTGTATTGTCATTTGTCACAGATATCATCTTTGGATATTTTCTCCAACTCTTTGCAAGCAAAGCCTGCTTTCAGTCTTGCATCGATATTTATATCTCTTTTTTTCAAAAGTGCGTTCGGGTAGTATTTTGATACTATGTCAAAATATATACTCTTGTCAACTTTTTCTTTTTTACAAGCCCATTCAAACCAAAGATCACCCTTTTTAACATGGCTAATTTCCTCTTC
>JALVWW010000172.1 GCA_027023175.1 Campylobacterales bacterium | reverse complement strand
ATAGAAACTGCGATATTTTACTTATAGATGATGTACAGTTTTTAAGCAATAAAATTCAGACTCAAGAGGAGTTTTTTCATACCTTCAATGAACTTCACAATAACGGAAAACAGATAGTTTTGACTTCCGACAAACCTCCAAAAATGATAGCTGGACTTGAAGAGAGACTAAAGAGTAGATTTGAGTGGGGTATAAAGGCTGATATCACTCTACCTGAGCTTGAAACAAAGATAGCTATCATAAAGAAAAAGTGTGAACTTGATGGAATTAGTTTAAACGATGATATCATAAACTATATAGCCACCAATATGGGTGATAACATAAGAGAGATAGAGAGTGCCATCATAAACCTAAACGCTTATGCTTCACTTATGGGACAAAAGATAACTTTTGAATTTGCAAAAAATGTTATGAAAGAACAGATAAAAGAGAGAAACAGCTCCATCTCACTGGAAGATATCATAAGTGTCATTTCAAGAGAGTTAAATATAAAACCAAGTGAAATCAAATCAAAAAAAAGAAGCAAAAATATAGTAGAAGCCAGAAGGATAGGTATATATTTAGCAAGAACTCTTACACCAAATTCTATGCCGTCTTTAGCTAACTTTTTCGGCATGAAAGACCATACGGCAGTTTCACATAATATGAAAAAGATAAATGAAATCATACAAAATGATGAAAATTTTAAAGTAAGAGTCGATGAGCTTAAAAATATGATTTTAACCAAAGAATAAAAAAGTTTATAATAAATTTGTGAAACAGTGTGAAAAAAAGATTTTGAAATGAGTTGGTTTAAATATCTAAATTTTAGAGGTTTAAACTACTTTTTCACATTTTCAAGGTAATATACTACTATTACTATTTTATTTATAAATATAAGGAGCAAAAATGAAAATTACGATCAACAAGAGTGTTTTGGAAAATATGCTTATCAATACTCTTCCATATCTGGAAAAAAAAGATTTGAGTCAAATAACTTCACATATACTTATAAATGCTTTTGAAGATACACTTGATATAAAAAGTACTGATTTTGAGATAGGAATAGAGATATTCAGTAAAAATGTAAAGATAAATGAACCAGGAACCGCAACAGCAAACGGGAAAAAACTCTTTGATATTATTAAAATACTCAAAGACAGTGAAGTAAACCTTGAAACCATAAATGACTATCTTTATATAAAACAAAAACACTCAAAATTTAAACTCCCTATGTTCAATCCTTCAGAATTTCCTGAATTTCCAAGTATCCAAAACAAACCAAAATTTGAGATAAACAGCTCCGCTCTTGTTCGATCCATCAAAAAAATCGCTCCAGCCATTGATACCAACAATCCAAAATTTGAACTTAACGGTGCTTTAATAGATATAAAAGAGGATCATATAAATATTGTCGCAACAGATACAAAAAGACTGGCTCTCGTTAAGATAGAAAACAGCAGTGAAAAAGATATATCATTAATCATTCCAAAAAAAGCTATAACCGAGATACAAAAGATTTTCTTTGATGAAATTGAGATATATTATGATGAAAACAGTTTTATTGCAATATCTGCTAATTTTAAATTTTTTACAAAGCTGATAAACGGTAAATATCCGGACTATGAAAGAATTATTCCAAAAGAGATGGATAAAAGACTTCTTTTAAACAGAGATAAATTTATAGAAGCTATAAAACAGATATGGGTAGTATCTCAAGATATAAAAGTGACTTTCAAACCTGATTTGATAGTCTTTGAAAGTTTAAATGACAGTAATATCGAAGCAAAAACAGAGATAGAGTTTGATACAGGTTTGAAAGAAGATATATATTTAGCTATCAATTCAAAGCATGTTATAGACTTTTTAAGTAATATTGAAAAAAGCAGTTTTACATTGGGTTATAATGACTCAACTTTACCTTTTACACTTGAGAGTGAAAACTTTTTGACTATAATAATGCCAATAATGATATAAAAATATAAATAAAAAATAAGAGGAAAATATGGAAAGAAAATATAATGCATCAAATATAAAAGTTTTAAAAGGCTTGGAAGCCGTTAGGAAAAGACCTGGAATGTATATAGGTGATACCAATATAAACGGTCTTCACCATTTGGTTTATGAAGTAGTTGACAACTCTATAGATGAAGCGATGGCAGGGTATTGTAACTCTATAGAGATAGTTTTGACAAAAGATGGAAGTGCCAAAGTAAGCGATAACGGAAGAGGAATCCCCGTAGATCTTCATCCTACGGAAAAGATACCTGCAGCTACGGTTGTTTTGACAGTGCTTCATGCAGGCGGTAAATTTGACAAAGATACATATAAAGTAAGTGGTGGTCTTCATGGTGTGGGTGTATCAGTTGTAAATGCACTCTCAAGCAGACTTAAAATGACTATATTTAAAAATAAGCAAATTTATTCTCAAGAGTTTGAGAGAGGAATTCCTGTAAATGA
>JALVWW010000171.1 GCA_027023175.1 Campylobacterales bacterium | reverse complement strand
GGTTAACATATTGACATATCTGCCTTCTCTTGTAGGTGCACCGTCACGGTCAGCTATATCACTAACCATTTCCCATACTCTTTCAAGTACTTCTACGCCGCCTTCAGGATTTTGCATCTCTCTTCCTCGCAAGAATACCCTGAATTTTACATGCTTTCCTGCCTCTAAAAACTCTCTTGCATGTTTTACTTTGTAATTTATGTCATTTTGGGCAATTTTTACTGAAAGCTTTATCTCTTTTACTTCGATAATTTTCTGTTTTTTTCTTGCCTCTTTTTTCTTTTTTTCCTGCTGGTATTTAAACTTGCCATAGTCCATGACTTTGCAAACAGGAGGTTTGCCGTTTGGCGCAATTAAAACAAGATCAAGTCCCTGTTCATTTGCGATATCCTGTGCTTCGCGGGAAGATATGATACCATACTGGGTTCCGTCATCGCCTATACATCTGACTTCAGGAAACCTGATATCACCATTCATCAATACATCTTTATCCTTACTCAAAAGATAACTCCATCCATTTTCTCCTTTAAAAGGTTTTTAAACTCATCCAAGCCCATAGAGGACTGTTTTCTCTCTCTTCTGTCTCTTAGGGCAACTGAACTGTTTTTTACCTCTTCATCACCGACTACAACGATGAGAGGAACTCTTTGCTTTTCAGCCATTCTTATACGTTTGTTCAAACTTTCATTTTTACTTGAAACTTCACTGTCGATATCTATATCCATCAACTCTTTTTGAATCTTTTTAGCATACTCTGCATGAGACTCTGCGATAGGTACTATGACAACCTGTGTAGGAGCTATAAAAAAGGGAAACTCACCCGCACAGTGTTCAGTTAAAATACCTATAAATCTTTCAAATGAACCAAGTATGGCACGATGCAGCATAACGGGTCTTGCTTTTTCATTGTTGCTGTCAGTGTACTCTAGCTCAAATCTCTCAGGCAAGTTAAAATCCACCTGTATTGTACCACATTGCCATTTTCTTTTCAAAGCATCTGTTATCTTGATATCTATCTTTGGTCCGTAAAATGCTCCGCCACCCTCATCGATGCCGTAGTTTATACCGTTTTCATCCAGTGCATCCATCAAGCCTTTTGTGGCTTTTTCCCAGATAGTATCATCACCTATGGCTTTTTCTGGTTTGGTTGAAACCTCCATCTCATACTTAAA
This sequence comes from Campylobacterales bacterium, assembly GCA_027023175.1. Taxonomy (GTDB): domain Bacteria; phylum Campylobacterota; class Campylobacteria; order Campylobacterales; family JALSKU01; genus JALSKU01. The sequence continues at coordinate 1,275 of JALVWW010000171.1, read as the reverse complement.
GTCAAAACTTTTCATGATATCATCAACAAAACCCAAAACCTCTAAAACATTCTCTTTTATCTGCTCAGGCGTACAAAATATATGAGCATCATCCTGAGTAAATTCTCTTACTCTAAAAAGTCCGTGTAAAACTCCGCTCATTTCATGTCTGTGAACTACTCCATACTCAAAAAATTTAAGAGGCAAATCACGGTAGCTTCTTAGTTCGCTTTGATATATCTTTATATGCCCCACACAATTCATTGGCTTTATGCCGTATTCTGTATGTCTGGGGTTGGTTTCATCTCCTTCATTTATCTGGGTGAAGTACATATTTTCACCGTAATTATCATAATGACCGCTTATCTTCCAGGCTTTACTTTTTAGAATTTCAGGACCCCTGACAGGCTCATATCCTCTTCTTCTGTGAGATTTGTAAAGAAGATGTTCAAGCTTGCTTCTAAGTCTTGCACCATTTGGAAGCCACAGAGGCAAACCTGCTCCTATATCTTCATCAAAAGTAAAAAGTTTTAACTCTTTTCCAAGTTTTCTGTGATCACGTTTTTTGGCCTCTTCGATCATGGTAAGATAATCTTTTAAACTCTCTTTTGTGGCAAATGCTGTTCCGTAAATCCTTGTAAGCATCTCCTTGGTTTCATCTCCTCCAAGATATGCTCCGGCAATTCTAAGAAGTTTAAAAAATTTGATATATTTGGTATTTGGCAAATGAGGACCACGACAAAGATCTTCAAAATCACCTTGTTTATATACGCCTACTTCAGCATCTTCCGGGATTCTTTTCAATACTTCAAGTTTGAGATCATCATCTTTAAACTTTTCAAGGGCATCTTTTTTACTTATAGTATATTTGGTTATATCATATCTTTTTTTAACAAGCTCTTTCATCTTTTTTTCGATCTCTTTTAGATCACTCTCTCCGAGGCTTTTATCCACTCTGAAGTCATAGTAAAAACCATCTTCTACGACCGGACCTACAAAAAACTTGGCTTCAGGGTAAAGAGATTTGATCGCTTGAGCCATAAGATGAGCAGCAGAATGTCTCAAAACTTCAAGAGATTCTTCAGAGTTGTCAAGATATAACTTTTTAGCTTTATCTGTATCAATTTGTTTCTCTTTTGCGCTTTGGGTATCGATGATCTCATCACCGACTTTTATAGCTATAAAGTCTTCCAAAAATTACCTCAGTTTTTATATAAATTTTATGGTGGTCGCAACAGGACTTGAACCTGTGACCACTACCTTGTCGAGGTAGTGCTCTACCAACTGAGCTATGCG
>JALVWW010000170.1 GCA_027023175.1 Campylobacterales bacterium | reverse complement strand
ATTACTTATTACTTTTGTGCTTCAACGCCACTTATTATTTCGATCAACTCTGTAGTGATCGCACTCTGTCTGGCTTTGTTATATTCCAAAGTCAATTCCTGTACTCTTTCATTTGCATTATTCGTTGCATTGTCCATTGCCTGCATTCTGGCACTGTGTTCAGCCGCAAGTGAATCAATAAGAGCATAATACATATTGTACTCAAAATACATCTTAAGCAAATTTTCCAAAAGCTCAGTATTGTCTTCAGGTTCAACCTCTATCATAGAAGTTGAAACATCCTCAGGAGGATCAAAAGTTTTAACAGGAACAATTGTATTAACTCTTAATTGCTGGGATATCATATTTTTATAGCCGTTATGAACAATTATAACTCTGTCAGTCTTATCATCTAAAAAGTCATTTATAGACTCATTGATAATCTCAGCTGCCACTTCAGGACTAGGGGCTGAACTTACACCTACTTTTTGATCAAACAGTTCAACACCCTTGAAATTAAAATATCCTATACCTTTTTTACCTATCGCTTTAAGTCGAACTTTCGCTTTTTTTGACTGATACTCTTCAATTAGATTTGTAACGGCTTTTATGGTTTGTATGTTAAAACCTCCACACAAACCTTTATCTGCAGTTACAAATATGATATCAACAACTTTAGGGTTATCATTTATGTCAAAAAATTTACTTTTTATACCACCCACTCTGTATTTGTTTATCTTGTGGGATATTTCTGACAAAACATCGTTTATCTTGACAGCGTAAGCTTGAGACTGTTCAGCTGCAAGTTTTGCTTTCATAAGCTTTGCAGTAGAAACAAGCTTCATAGCCCTAGTCGTTTTCTGGGTATTTTTAACGCTACCAATTTTTCTTTTTATATCTTTTAGATTTGCCATTTTTTTACCCTACTTTACTTCAAAAGTTGCTTTAAACTCATCCAGGATTTTATTTAATTGTGCTTTTATTTCATCATCAATTTTTTGTTTTGTTCTTATGTCATCAAAAATTGAAGGATATTTTGCTTCAATAAAAGGATATAATTCAGCTTCAAACTTTGTAACATTAGTTGCATCTATATCATCTAGATAACCGTTAGCTCCGGCATAAATGATAACAACCTGTTTTTCAACCGGAAGCGGAGAATATGGAGGCTGCTTCAATACTTCAACCATTCTCTGGCCTCTTTCTAACTGATTTCTACTGGTTTCATCCAAATCACTTGCAAACTGTGCAAAAGCCTGAAGCTCTCTATATTGTGCAAGGTCCAGTCTTAAAGTTCCTGCAACCTGTTTGATAGCTTTTATCTGAGCTGCGCCACCGACTCTAGATACTGAAAGACCGACATTTATAGCAGGTCTAATTCCAGAGTTAAACAAATCAGTCTCCAAGAATATCTGACCATCTGTAATGGAAATAACATTTGTCGGGATATATGCTGAAACATCACCTGCCTGAGTTTCAATGATAGGAAGTGCAGTTAAACTTCCCGCACCCAAATCATCACTCAATTTTGCAGCTCTTTCAAGTAGTCTTGAGTGTAGGTAAAAAACATCACCCGGATATGCTTCTCTTCCTGGAGGTCTTCTTAAGATAAGTGACATTTCCCTGTATGCAACCGCATGCTTACTCAAATCATCATAGATAATGAGTGCATGTCTTGAATTGTCTCTAAAATATTCACCCATTGTAACACCGGCATAAGGCGCAAGATACTGAAGTGCTGCAGAGTCACTAGCACCCGCATTTACAACTATTGTATAATCCATCGCGCCATACTCTTCAAGTTTTTTTACCACTTGAGCAACAGTTGATTGTTTTTGACCGATAGCTACATATATACAAACTACATCTTGACCTTTTTGGTTTATGATAGTATCCACAGCAACTGTAGTTTTACCTGTTTGTCTGTCACCGATAATCAGCTCTCTTTGACCTCTTCCGATAGGCACAAGAGCATCTATCGCTTTTATACCTGTTTGAAGTGGCTCATGAACTGATTTTCTAGCCATAATTCCGGGAGCTTTCTCTTCAACAAATCTATACTCCTCAGTTTCAATTGGACCTTTTGAGTCTATAGGCTCTCCCAAAGGATTGACAACTCTGCCCACAACCGCATCACCGACAGGAACTTTTAAAAGCTTACCCTCTCTTTTTACTGATGTACCTTCTGTTATATCTTTTCCAGATCCTAGTATTACTATACCTACACTTGATTCTTCCAAGTTTAGAGCGATACCTTGTTCACCATTTTCAAATTCTACCATCTCTCCGGCCATGACATTTTTAAGTCCGTAAACCTGTGCAATTCCATCAGCAACAGAGATGACTTTTCCGGTTTCTTCGATATCTACACTTAATTCGAAATTATCAATTCTCTCTTTTATAATTGAACTAATTTCGTCCGCTTTAATCTTTGAACTCACTTGAGCACTCCTTTAGTTTTTTATATTGCTTT
>JALVWW010000169.1 GCA_027023175.1 Campylobacterales bacterium | reverse complement strand
TGATTATTGTACATTTGAAGAGGATGAAGTTTATAACCAAAAAGATGCCGCAGGTTTTATAAAACTGCAAGCTTTAAGGCTTATCATAGAGGGAAAAGCAAAAAAACACTAAGAGAGGCAAATGCCTTTTTTGGTGTTTAAATTGTTGGATATAATAAATTAAGCAATAAAAAATGAGGCTAAACACAAACAAAGTGGAAACTTTAAAAAAAGCTTACCAAATATATCCAAAGGTGCAAAAATGTATCTCTTTGGAAGCCGTACAGATGACAGCAAAAAAATTGTATAATTTAGAGAGTATTTAAAATTATGATATAATCATGTACAAAATAGTGTAAAGGATTAATATGCAAATACTTAGTCTCACAGAAGCACGAAACAATTTAAAAGCTGTATTTGACAGTGTTTGTTTTGATAATGAGGAAATTATCATTCATAGAAAAGGCCGTGAAAATGTTGTTGTTATATCTTTAGATGAATACAACTCTATAAAAGAGACAAACTATCTTTTGAGATCTCCTAAAAATAAAGAGATATTACTTCGCTCATTAGCAAATGCCAGAGAGGGGAAAGTTTTCGAAAAAGAGCTATCAGAAGAATGAATATAACTTTTACAGATGAGAGCTGGCATGAATATTTGCAATGGCAGGCAAAAGATAAAAAAATTTTAAAAAAGATCAATACCTTGATAAAAGATATAAAAAGAGATCCTTTTAACGGATTGGGCAAGCCGGAAGCTTTAAAATATGAGTTGCAAGGTTGTTGGTCAAGGAGAATAACCTATGAACATAGGCTTGTTTATGAAATTAGATCGCACAATGTAGTTATTATCTCATGTATGTATCACTATTGATGGTAAAATATCAATTGCAGTAGATACAATAGATACATTATGCCAAAACATTTTTTAAAACTTTTCAAAATTATTATCAGATAGCTTAAACGGAACTCAAAAATGAGAAAAAGTAACTAATGTAAGCAAATTTAGATGGTGCTGAAAGGAAATATCAGTGGTATATTTCTTAGCACACAGCACTACACACCTAACACTTAATTTATATGCTAAGACATAAAAAGGTAGTGTATCCAACGAGAGATAACTCTTTCAGGAGTCAAAAAGGGTATCTTAGATATAGTTATAACACAAGCAAAAAGACAATTTCTCAGTCAAAGATAGTTGAACAAAGCTAAAATGAAAGGAATATTAAAATGAAAAAATTATTACTCCTTATAGCACTTGGCATATTTGCATTTGCATCAATAGATATCAATACCGCTTCAGCAAAAGAGCTAACAGCACTCAAAGGTATTGACAAGAAAAAAGCCGAAGCGATTGTCAAATACAGAAAAGCTCATTGCTTCCAAAGTATTGATGAGTTGACAAAAGTCAAAGGCATAGGTAAAAAAACGATTGAGAAAAATAGAGAAGAGATTGAAGTTTGGGAAGTGTAAAAAGTAAGCATTTTGATAACAGGATGAAAGATGATAGATATAGAAAAACTAAAAGATGAGATAGTTGAAAGACTAAAACCTTTAGAACCTGATAAGATCATACTGTTTGGAAGTTATGCTTATGGTACTCCCGATGAAGATAGTGATATAGATCTATTTTTAGTGAAAAATGATTTGGATATTAGCCAACTAAAAAGTTATAAACTGGAGTTACAAAAGAAATTATTCGATCTTCAGAAAAAATATTTATTGGGTATAGATTTATTTGTAGATAGCTCAAAAAGAATTGAACATAGAATTAAAGATATAAAAGATCAGTTTTATACCGAAATATTAACAAAAGGTATTGAAATATATGGCAAATAAAATTTATGCTAAAGAGTGGCTAACTTTTGCTATAAAAAATCTAAATACAGCTATTCTTTTATTTAATGTCAATCATTATGAAGATATTATTGGCATTGAACTGCAACAAGCATTAGAAAAAACACTCAAAGCTATATTTGCAAACAATAATATAAAAATACCAAAAGAACATGACCTTGTAAAACTGTATTTTATAATAGAAGATTATATTCACATAGAAGAAAATGAAATTGTTTATTTAAGACTGGCAACCAATTACTATAAAGAGGACAAATATCCCAATCCAAACTATTATTTGCCATCAAGAGAAGAGATAAAAGAAGTTTTAGATTTTGCAGAAAAACTTTTTGATAAAGTTTGTAAGATTTTGGATATAGACAAAAAAGAGGTGATGAAGTAGATGGTTTGTTCCCAATATCTGATCCTGTTAATACACAAGTATATAAGGCTATAGAGTTATGATGCTTAGAAAACTTTTAGAAGACAAAAAATAATAAATATGGTTAATTCTAAAAAAATCTTAGTAACAGGAGGGGCTGGATATATAGGAAGTCACACTCTTGTGGAACTTTCTGAAAATGGGTATGAATTTATAGTATATGATAATCTTTCAAACTCGTCAAAAAAGGCTCTTAAAA
>JALVWW010000168.1 GCA_027023175.1 Campylobacterales bacterium | reverse complement strand
ACCTTTATTAGAGAATTACTTATTTTATCATCTTTTCATTAAATAAATGATAAAATCTTTCAAACTGAAATTTGAGGTGATTTTTGCTAAATAAAAAAGAGATTGTAGTAGCCCACTCTCCCGATGCTGATGATATTTTTATGTATTATGCTATCAAGTTTGGATGGATTGACTCAAAAGATTTTACTTTTTCCAATATAGCTCTTGATATAGAAACTCTTAACAAAGAGGCTTTAAAAAATAGTTACGATGTAACTGCTATAAGTTTTGGTCTATATCCAAAAATAAAAGATGAATATGCACTCTTAAGAACTGCTGTTAGCTTTGGAGAGGGATACGGACCAAAACTTATAAAGAAAAAAAGCAAAAAACTGAAGAAAAACTTCAAAGTAGCTCTCAGCGGAGAAAATACCACAAACGCTCTGCTTTTTAAAATAGCATATCCAAATGCCAGGATAATTTATAAAAATTTTTTGGAGATTGAAAAAGCGGTTTTAGATGATGAAGTAGATGCCGGTGTTTTGATACACGAAAGTATATTGGATTTTGACGGTTCACTTTGTGTTGAGAGAGAACTTTGGGATATATGGCTTGAACTTGCCAAAGAGGAGCTCCCCTTGCCTCTGGGAGGTATGGCCATAAGACGCTCCTTGCCTTTAAACAGTGCCATAGAGTGCGAAGAGATACTGACCCGTGCGGTAGAAGTAGCAAGGAAAAATATAAACCTGGCTTCAAAGATGCTACTTGAGAGAAACCTTATAAGAGTCGATGAAGATAAACTTAAAACTTATCTTGACCTCTATGCAAACGATAACTCCGTTACACTAAACAAAATACAAAAAAAAGCACTTGATAAACTTTTTAAGATAGGATATGAGGGTGGATATTTTGATGAAGCGATAGAGTGTGAAGATTTTTTTATACCGCTTGATTACAAAGAGTTAAGGGAGAAATAATGGAAGCTAAGCTTATTGGTTTGGGAGTTGAAACATTTAAAATAGCACTTTACCTCTCACTTCCAATGCTTCTTTCGGGACTTTTGGCCGGACTTGCCATAAGTATCTTTCAGGCTACCACTCAGATAAATGAAATGACTCTTAGCTTTGTCCCAAAAATTATCCTTGTTGTAGTCGTTATCATATTTACAATGCCGTGGATGATGAATATGATGATAGAATTTACTACCAAAATATTAAATATGATACCAACCTTTATCTCGTGAAAACGATAGATTTTTCAAAATATAGCAGTATAAGAATAGGCCCCCTTGCTCAAGTAAAAATCATAAACAAAATAGAAAAAGAGAATGAAAATTTTACCGTAATAGGCGGTGCAAACAATCTGCTTGTTTCAAACAATCCACCAAAACTGGCAAAACTCTCCAAAGAGTTTGACTACATAAAAGAAAAAGATGGATTTTTATATATAGGCGGTGCAACTCCGAGTGGAAAAGTAGTAAGCTACTGTAAAAAGCACGATATAAAAGGGTTTGAACTGCTTCAAAAACTGCCCGGACTCTTAGGCGGTATCATTAAAATGAATGCCGGACTCAAAAAGCATGAAATATTCAACAACTTAACAACCATAAAAACCGTAAACGGATATATAAAAAAAGAGGATATAAGCTTTGGTTACAGGCATACTGATATAAAAAGTATCGTTTATGAAGGAGTTTTTGAAAAAAGAAAAGGGTTTGATGAGAAACTTTTTGAGTATTTTGAAACCTTAAGAAAAAATCAGCCCAATCTTCCAAGTGCAGGAAGCTGCTTCAAAAACCCGCCAAACAATTATGCCGGCAAGCTGCTTCAAGAGTGTGGACTAAAAGGATATAGAGTAGGGGATATGGGATTTAGTGAAATACATGCTAATTTTTTAGTAAATTACGGCAATGGAGCTTTTAAAGATGCTATGAGTTTGATAAATATTGCTAAAAAAAGAGTGCTTGATATGTTTGGTATAAAGCTGGAGCTTGAAATAGTGGTTTTGTAAACAAAGCGGGAAAAGCTTCCCGCTCTTCCCTCTGTCTATATAGCAGCTTTGGCAGCTTCTAATGCTTCTTGGTAATTTGGCTCTTCTGTTATCTCAGGAACTATTTGTTTGTAAGTTATCTTTCCATCTTTATTTACTACAAAAATTGCTCTTGCACTTACTCCGGCAAGTGGTCCGTCAGCTATCAAAACACCATAAGCATTTGCAAAATCTTTATTTCTAAAGTCACTTCCTACGCTTAGGTTTTCAATGCCTTCAGTTGTACAAAATCTACCCATTGCAAAAGGCAGGTCCATAGAAACTACAGTTACTTCTACACCTTCGATATTGGTAGCTTCTTCATTAAATTTTCTGGTTTCTGCAGCACATACAGCAGTATCAAGAGATGGAACGGCAACGATAAGTTGAACTTTATCTTTTGCTCCACCGACTGTTATCTCACCAAGGTCTTTACCTACTACTTTTATTTCTGGAGCA
>JALVWW010000167.1 GCA_027023175.1 Campylobacterales bacterium | reverse complement strand
GCTCCCTCTATATCCCCGCTAGTAACCGCTATAGGCATGGCATGAGTACTTGTGATAACTGCTTCAAAAATTTCATCGATGTTTTCTTTTGCCCATCTTGCATATTTTCTATCCATAAAGTCGTAAGCCACTTTGTCGCTCTCTCTCTCAAGCTCACTCAGTCTCTCGCAAAGAGGTTCGATATCTTTTAGTAAGAACTCTTTTAATTTTTTATCATTTTTAATGATGCTTTTTAGCAGTCTGTGTAGAGTCAAGTCGCTATATCTTCTAATAGGGGAAGTAAAGTGTGTATATCTTTCAAATCCAAGTCCGAAGTGACCTATGTTATTGGCACTGTAACGGGCCTGTTTTTGAGCTCTGATGATGAGCATATCAACCTCTTCCATGAGGTTTAACTCTTTGGCTTTTTGTTGAATTTCCACTATCAAAGAGTGAATATCTGTTTTAAATTTTACAAATATTCCAAGTTCGGCAACTTGTTCTAAAAGTTTTGCTATATCGTCATACGAAGGAGGCTCGTGAATCCTGAAGATTCCATAGTCAAACATTTTGGCAGCAGCTTTATTTGCCAAAAGCATACACTCTTCGACAAGTGAGTGTGAGGGAGTTTCTACTTCTTTGAAAGTTTTTAAAAGATTTTGTTTATCGTCAAGTTCCATTCTTATGTCGCTGGTGTGAAAATCATACCCTTTTTGCAATCTTTTTTTTCTTATCTTTTTAGCCAATTCATTTAACGGAAATAAAAAATCCACCACTTTTTTATCTTTATCGTCATATTTTTTACTGCTTAATATCTTATCAACTTCTTCATAATTAAATCTCCTTTTTGAATTGATGACACTCTCTAATAGTTCCTCTTTTTTAACTTCAAAAGTTTTTGTATCCAAGGTTATTTTAAAAGTAAAAGTGAGTCTGTCTTCACTTGGTTTTAAAGAGCAGATATTTTCACTCAAAGCTCTTGGCAGCATCGGTATGGATTTGTGGGGAAAGTAGATAGAAAAACCTCTTTCTCTTGCTTCTTTATCAATACTGCCTTGATAAAAAACATATTCGCTTACATCGGCTATGGCTACATACAAAGCATGCTCTTTTGTATCGTAATATATAGCATCATCAAAGTCTTTTGCCGTTACCGGATCTATGGTACAAAAAGGCAAGTGAGTCAAATCAACCCTGTTTGGATACATACTTTTATCTACAAAATCTCCGAAGCTTTTTGCTTCAAGTTCACTTTTGTCGTTAAAATACTCTTTTTTGTCATACAGGGCAAGTGAAATTTTTTCATCAACTTTTGGGTCATCCAATACACCAAGAACTTCCACTATGGATGAGGTTTTACTGTCTATTTTCAAAACTGTTTTATCAGGCAGCTTTTTTAAAGATTTGGCTGATGCGGTTATGATACTTTGAATACCTGTTTTGACATTGATACCGACAATTTTGCCATTTATATTTTTAGTATAAACTACTTGATAATTATCTTTTTTCTTTACGATGTAAACAACTTTGGCTTTAGCTCTTCCAAATTTGGAATAAATCCTTTTTGCCAAAACCAAGTCGCCTTTTGCGGAGTTTAAAAGATCTTTTTCTTCTATCAGTAAGTCTTTTACTTTTTTTGGAGAAATAACTTCCAAAAAACCGGTGTTGGTCCTAGAGAGATCCAATGTTCCAAAGCGATAATTTGAGAGAAGTTTATAAAAATTTTTTTGTTGTTTTATTGCTTTAAGTTTTGATAAATCATTGATCAAATAGTGTAAATCTTTGGGAATATCTTTTTTTTCAATACCCTTGGTAAGTTTGTATAAAAACTCTCTCACCCGTTTACGCTCTCCAGTGCTCGTACAAATTTATCTCTTTCAAGGCCGTATTCATCTATGGTTTCGTAGGCTTCTTTCAAACCTTCCGGTTTAAATCTGCCTACACTGTTTATGCTGTTTAGTACCACATTCAGTGCAATGGCATAATCTCTACTCTCTTCATCGGCTTTTTCAATATTTAGTGCATATCTTATGCTATTTACGATTTTTGGCTCTAAATTCCAATGTTCGAGTATGGAAGCGGTTATCTCTTCGCCGCTGATACTGAGATAGTCCTCCTCCAAAGCAGAAACTTCAGAAGCGGTTTTCCTATTTTGAAGTTCAACTTTAAACTCTTCAGCCTTTCCTTCTTCTCTTAATTCATCAGCAAGTATAACTCTTCCCACTTCAATCAAAAAGGATGCAGGCATTAGTACATCCATCATATCTCTATTTACTTTTGAATACCATGAAAACATCAAAGCATTTTGAGACAGACTTATGTTTAAAAACTGCTCTTTGGTAAGGTTGTAAGCAGACATGTCTATCTTGATACCCGATTGTATCATAGAGGCAAGCACAAATCCTCTTATGGTTGCCATTCCGAAAAGTGATACTGCCTGATTGATGCTTTTTATTTCTCTGCTAAAACCATACAGTGGTGAATTTGT
>JALVWW010000166.1 GCA_027023175.1 Campylobacterales bacterium | reverse complement strand
TTTGATGCAAAACTTTTTGCTAACTCTTTACCGAAAACTGTTAAAAAGATAGCAGTACTTGATAGGACAAAAGAGCCCGGAGCCGTAGGAGAGCCGCTTTATATGAGTGTGATTACCGCTCTTAGCGAAATGAATGAGATGGGTGAGCTTGGTTTTGAAGTTCCCAAAATTGTCGGTGGAAGATATGGACTCTCTTCAAAAGAGTTTACCCCTTCAATGATAAAAGCGGTTTTTGATGAACTTGAAAAAGATAAACCTAAAAATCATTTTACGGTAGGAATACATGATGATATTACAAATTCAAGTATAGAGTGGGATGAAGAGTTTGAACTTGATGATAAGGAAACTTTTAAAGCTGTCTTTTTCGGTCTTGGAAGTGACGGAACGGTAGGGGCAAATAAAAATAGCATAAAGATCATAGGAACAGAAACCGACAATTATGCTCAAGGGTACTTTGTGTATGACTCTAAAAAAGCAGGCTCGGTTACAACTTCATTTTTAAGATTTGGTCCAAAGCCCATCAAGTCAACATACCTTATAAAGGAGGCTGATTTTGTAGCTTGTCATCAGGCAGTATTTTTGGAAAAATTCGAGATACTTAAATATGCAAAAAAAGGAGCAACTTTTCTTTTAAATACCCCTTTTGGAGTTGAAGAGGCATGGGATAGACTTCCTAAAAAAGTACAGGAAGAGATACTTGAGAAAGAGTTGAAAGTATATATCATAGACGGTTATTCGGTTGCCAGAAAAAGTAATATGGGTGCAAGAATAAACACCGTAATGCAAACTTGTTTCTTTGCGATTTCAGGAATATTGCCAAAAGATGAAGCGATAGAGAAGATAAAAGATGCTATACAAAAAACTTACGGTAAAAAAGGTGAAAAAATTGTTCAAATGAATTTTCAAGCAGTTGATAACACTTTGGCAAATCTATATGAGCTTAAAGTACCTGATAAAGTAACAAGCAACATACCGTTGCAGCCTGTTATCAAAGGTGATAATATGCCTGAATTTGTCCAAAAAATCACCAGAAAACTGATCGAGGGTAAAGGTGATGAATTGCCGGTCAGTGCGATTCCGGCAGACGGCACTTGGCCAAGCGGTACAACACAGTATGAAAAGAGAAATGTAGGTCTTGAAGTTCCTGTATGGGATCCTGATACTTGTATCCAGTGCAATGAGTGTGTTTTGGTTTGTCCTCATGCTGTTATAAGGTCTAAGATAGTTGATGAGAGTGATTTGAAAAATGTACCTGAGGGTTTTAAAACAGTAAAAGCCAAAGGCAGAGATTTTGATGAAAGCAAAAAATTTACTATACAAGTTTCGGTAGAGGATTGCACCGGATGTGCACTTTGTGTAGAAGTTTGTCCGGCTAAAAACAAATCAAACGCAAGTCTAAAAGCTATCAATATGCATGAGCAATTGCCTCTAAGAGAAGAGAGTGCTAAAAATTGGGATGCGTTTTTGAAACTTCCTGAATTTGACAGAAGTAAACTAAATCACTCCAAAATGAAAGAGTCTCAACTCTTACAACCTCTGTTTGAATTTAGCGGAGCATGTCCGGGATGCGGTGAAACTCCGTATATCAAACTTGCAAGTCAGCTTTTCGGTGATAGAATGTTAGTAGCAAATGCTACAGGTTGTTCTTCCATATACGGAGGTAACCTACCTACAACCCCATGGACAAAAAACAAAGATGGAAGAGGTCCGGCTTGGGTAAACTCTTTGTTTGAAGATAATGCAGAGTTTGGGTTGGGAATGAGACTTACTGTTGATAAGCATCAAGAACAAGCAAGAGAGCTTTTAAAAGAGATGGCTAACAAGCTTGATAGCGATCTTGTAGCTGATATATTAAATGCAAAGCAAGTTAGCGAAGAGGAGATATTTGCTCAAAGGCAGAGAGTGGAAGAGCTTAAAAAAGCATTAGAAAAAATTGATACTGAAGAAACCAAAACTCTTTTAGGTTTAGCTGATTATTTGGTCAAAAAATCTGTATGGATTATCGGTGGTGACGGATGGGCTTATGATATAGGATACGGTGGACTTGATCATGTATTAGCAAGCGGTAAAAATGTCAATATATTGGTACTTGATACTCAAGTTTACTCCAACACAGGCGGTCAACAGTCAAAAGCAACACTTACCGGAGCAACAGCCAAATTTGCCGCAAGCGGAAAAGCTGCCATGCCTAAAGATTTGGCATTGATGGCAATAGCTTATGAAAATGTATATGTAGCAAGAGTTGCTATGGGTGCAAATAACAAGCAGGTTGTAAAAGCTTTTATGGAGGCTGAACAGTATGATGGACCTTCTATCATCATAGCTTACTCTCACTGCGTGGCTCACGGGTATGACTTGAGATATGGTATGGATCATCAAAAATTGGCGGTTGATAGCGGTTTATGGCCGACTTTCAGATATAATCCGGCACTTTTGAAAGAGGGTAAAAATCCTATGACTTTGGACTATAAAG
>JALVWW010000165.1 GCA_027023175.1 Campylobacterales bacterium | reverse complement strand
TGGATAATTTCTCTATCTTTTTTATTTGGAGTTATCACTTGCAAACCATACTTTTTTTCAAGTCTTCCTTTGTAAAACTCCTCTTCCATCGTAAAAGCTGTTCCAAGCAAACCTGCTTTTTTTATACCATTTTTTATCAACTCCTCAGCCGTAGCATCTGTTATATGTAAAAGCGGTATTTGGATGGAGTTTTCTATATCAGTAGCAACTTTATGCATGGTATTGGTACAAATGAGTAAAAAGTCAGCTCCGGCTTTTTCTATGCTTTTGGCATCATTTGACAGCATTTTAGCCATCTCATCCCAACTGCCTTGATGTTGAAGTTTTTCAATTGGGTCAAAATCAACGCTAACCATAGCAATCTTTGCCGAGTGTAAACCTCCAAGCCTATCTTTGATACCCTCATTTATCATTTTGTAGTACTCAAGGGTACTCTCCCAACTCATGCCTCCCAAAAGTCCGATGGTTTTCAAAATATTTCTCCACTGTTAAGATTGGAGGTAATTATAGCAAAATTAGTACCAAGAGCTAAGGAGGAAACTCTTGGTACTGTTATTATAGAGATATATACAATTTTAGCTAATTTTTTAAAACTTATAGCTTAGATACAATCGGTAGTTTTTTACATCGCCCGCATCAAAAGCTACATCTTCAAAGTGAAATTTTATCGCCAATCCTTTTAACTGCCCCAAAAAGGCATATCTTGCTATAAAATCATAAGCATTGAGATCCTTTCCGCCATTGAAAGTAGCATTGGAACCATTGTCATATCTTGTGTATCGGCCCAACATCATCAAATTTTTCATACCTTGCTTCTTAAAGTTATACTTCAAATTCAACGATAAAGCATCTACATCTTTATTGTAGTTTTCGAGTCCTATGATATCTCCCGCATAAGCCCAGTTTGAAGATATACCCACACCTGAGAGCATGCCTTTATCTTTATCAGCTATCGTATAACCAAGACTTGCCATAAGACCTTGATATTTTGTTCCGAGTTTAAAACCCACCAAGTCGCCACTTCTACTGTCATCTTTGTCAACATCACTGGTTCCGTACTGGATACCCGCTATCATACCAAGACCGGAGAGTTTGAACTTATACTCTGCCTGCAACAAACCCACGGTGATATCTCCCTGCTTTGCTCCGGTTGCATTTATAGTCGCGTCTTGTACTCTTAAGTACTGGCCTGTCAGACTCAAACCCTCGATACTTTGGTTTTTGACAAGTACTGTCCAAAGGTCATCCATTTTATATTTGTATTTGGCACCATACATAAAAATATTTTTATTAAAAGTTCCTATACCTTGGTCGGTTGATGTGAGGAAGTTTGTTCTTGTTAGATATTTATCAACATATCCCAAAAAGATTCTTGTTTTTGGAAGCTCTTTTATATCTGCGGTATATCCTTCAAATGATTCGTGAACTATTCTTGAACCGTTGCCGGCTAAAAGAGGGGTCTGAATGAACTGCCTTCCCGCTTTTACATTACTCTTTTGAAATCGATACTTAACATAAGCCTCTTCCAAAACAGCTCCCGGACCATAAAGATCAGACTTGTAAAATGCTTTCTCTTTGTCATTTGCCCAAGGTGAACTGCTGGCCTGAAACCTGGCTCCCAAGCTAAATCCATAAAAAGATTTGCTTACATAATTTAGCATAACACCCAAGCTTAAAATGCTCTCTTCTTTATTGATATTTCCTTTATCCACATCATAATATATAGCTTTTAACTCACCGTCTATATTTCCGTTTTTAAGAGCATTTGCCAAAGAGTCACTTGCACTCAGGCTAACTCCGCTTAACATCACCAATGATAATAAATATGTCATTTTTTTCATTTTTTTCCCTTTATGCTTTTTCTATTTTTACAGGTATTGCGTGTCTGACATTTGACCCGCATACAAAATCAGTAACAAGTGCTATTTTTCTACTAGGATCTTTTAATCCAATCTTATTATAAAAAACACCTGTTCTTCTTGCTATATCAGCTTTGAAAACTTTACCGTTTATCTCTATGTCAACGGCACCTTCACCTCTTCTTCCGTCACCTTGTTCCACACCTATAGTATCAGGATGGACTCCATGCCTAAATCTTAGATAACCTTCAGTCTCTCCGTCATGAGATGATACTTTTACATAGTCACCATGCTTCAATCCAAATTTTTCAGCAGTTTTTGGATTGATATCAACATAAGTCGTATATTTAATCTCTTTCATGAGCTTACTTGAAGTATTGGGTGTTGCCAATACATTTGACTTGTAAGCAAATGCGGTTAGAGGAAACTTATCTTTTGGATAGAGTTTTTCAAATGTTTCACCGCCTACAACTCTTTGCTTATAATATTTTATAGTTCCGCTTCTTCTTTTCCCTGTTATTGAATTTCTTGACATAGCAACCGTTTCATTGTAGATTTGTACAGGCTTTTTATATCTGTGAGATAAAAATTCACCTTTGTAACTCTCTTCAATATCTTGGTATCTTCCGCCTCTTGCCATAACATAAGCGGTTTTTCTCCAATTTTCACCGCATATCCTTTTAAGAGATGGAACATACCCTTCAATACTGCCAAGTTTTATATCTTCATCACTGGCATCCGGTACAGGTTTGCCGTCCATTGCTATATTTTCAAAGGCTCTTAGATAAAAATCTTCAGCTTTATTAAACGGATACCATTTGCCGTCTTGTCCTTTTATAGCTTTATCCCCAAATCCGGGAAGCCCCAACTTTTTACCCAAAGCTATGATAAAACTTATCATTTCTATAGGTTCACCGTTTTTAAACTTCGCCTGCCTTGGCTTAACCACAGGAAATCTAAGAGTATTTACTTTTGTTTGAAAACCTGCCCAAGCATGAACAACACCCCATGTTTCATAAAGAACAGAGTCCGGAATGATATAATCAGCATATTTTGATGACTCATTTATAAAAGGATCTACTGCAATAAAAAGAGGTATAGATTTTTTAGGATCGCTTATAAGCTCTTTTATATGATTTTCAGCACCGGCTGTTCCATACATAAAGTTGGAGTTAAATGTCAGCAAAACATCTAATTTATACGGATACCCTTTTGCACTGTTGGTTATGATTTCACTCTCTAGTGCATTTGTAAAAGGATACCATGTATCTTTTGCAGGGTAAGGATTGATACCTTTTGCTTTTTTCTCTTTGTATTCATTTGTTTTTTCATAAGCCATTCTTGTTTTATCTATTCTGGTTCTTTTAACTTTACTTTTTCCTTTGTAGCCAAAGAGGTTATATCTTTTGCCTACAAAATCCTTATAAGCTCCGCCACCCGGACTCATACCTCCTTTGTAGTTAAGATTACCGACCATTGCTCCTAGCATCATTATGGCATAAGTAGTGTAAAACCCTGTCGTATGCATTGTACCGCCGTGACAATCCACACTGGCTTTTCTGCCATGACTTGTAAACTCTTTGGCTACCTCTTTCATCTTTTCGACACTTACCCCGCACTCTTTAGAATACTCTTCAAGAGTTAGTTCATTGACATTTATTGAGAGTTCATAAAAAGCTGTTTGCACATTGTAAGTTTTACCCTTATATTCAACCTCTCCTTTAAAATCAAGAACAGCTTGAACTACATTATCGCAAGGTTTTATATTATTGTCACTCTCATCTATAACAAGAGGTATTTTTCCGTCTCTTAGTATCTTTCCAAAACCTTCTTTATCTTGTATGATAAGATGGGTAGAGTTCGTCCAAGAAGCATCTTTTAGAGCCTTCATAGCTTTAGCTGAAGGTATTTTGAGATATTTTTCATTGTATAGTTTATTGTTTATGATAACTTGTAACACTCCCATGGCAAATGCCAGGTCAGTACCCGGAATGATAGGTATCCATCTACTCTTTCCGCCGACTGCCATGGTATCACTGTTTCCTTGCATAGGGGAAACAATAGTGTAAGTTATATTTTTTTCACTCCTGGCACGAGCCAAAAGCTTTCCCTGTCTTTTAAAAGGATTGCCTGCTTGTCCGGGAGGTGTACCTATACTCAGAAGATACTCTGTATTTTCAAAGTCGGGTTTTAAGTGAGGGTACTTTTTAAAGTTACCCAGATACGCCGCTTCTCCCGCTCTCATAGAGAGTCCGCAGATAGAAGTATGGCCTACAAAGTTACTTGTTCCGAATGATTTTAAAAATCTGTGTATTACAGTTTTAAATCTACCCTCATGGGTGGTTGCTATAAGACTAAGCCCGTTTGATTTAGGCCCGAAAATAGGCTCATCGGGATTGATAGGAGTTTTTGTATCTCTTACATCTTTTAAGCCTTTTACATGCCCCTCGCCAAAGAGATTACCACCGTTTACTATCTCATCGATAAGCTCATCGATATCTATCTCTTTCCATTTGTTTTCACCTCTTTTTCCAACTCTTTTTAGAGGTTTCAAGACTCTTTCTTTTGCATCAATTTTGTCGAATATAACATTTCCTCTTGCACATACATTTGAGCGATATGTCTCAAACTTTCCGTTTTGTGAAAGCAATTTGTAACTATCTTTTATACTTGTATTGTATGGTAGCCAAGGATCAGTTGACAGCAGGTTATAGGGATTTCCTAAAACTCTGAGTACTTTATCTGTTTTTTTATCTACCTTTACTCTTACTCCACATTGCGTGGTACACCCTATACAGGTAGTCGAACAGATTTTAAACTCTTCATTTGGAGTGAATTCATCATTTTTAAAACTATATTCAGCATCAGGAGAGTTAAAATAAATACTGTCTTTTGCTTTTTCTCCCTTGCTTGACATAGTAGCTACGGCACTTAAAGTCTCTTTGTATCCAGCTACCGAAGCAGCTGCCACTACTGCTCCAGAGCCTAGTAAAAATTTTCTTCTGCTACTTTGCATTCTCTACTCCTTTATAACAATCTTCCATCTCTTCATCCCAAGGAAATACTAATAAAACTAAACAAATCAAAGCGAACAGTATGCCCCAATTTGAAAGAACGGATACGATACTGTCCTGTCCGAACATTGGAGGAGAGTATTTTAAATATCCCGGAGTTGTTCTTGGTATGGTTTCGCCTCCGATAACGGTATTCCATCTAAAGAGCCAAACACCAATGGCAGTTACTATGCCTCCAAAATAGACTACAACAGGTATATTTCTAAGTTTTGTAAAACCTATAACCATAGGAACAAACAAACAAAGCACATAGTCTATCCATAAAGTATCTTGAAAATGGAGCGTAAAGTAACTATAAAGTGCATACTTTTCTCCGTTTCCGAAAGTCAAAGCAAATGTAAGCCATAAAAATCTAGTCGTCAAATCTATCACAATAAACCATGATAAAAGTTTTGCTAAAATAGCAACCATATCATGATCAACCCTTTTTCTTGAAGATAAAAATCTTTGAAACAAAGGTATAAGAAGTATAAGAAGTCCTGTTCCTGAGACCATGGCTGAAGCCAAAAATATGATAGGCATCAAAGGAGTGTGATACATTACATTTGCATGAACCGCACCCAAAATATATCCTGTATATCCATGTACAGCCAAAGCCAAAGGGATACCTATCGCACCCAGTATATAGCCTTTTTTATGATCTTTTTCCAAAGCTTCTTCGCTCAAGTCCATATTGCCGAATGTAAAAAATTTTGATAAAATTCCACCTTTTTTTGCCTGCTTTACAAAATATGGCCTGTAAAGTGCCTGTGCCTCAAAAAATATAAGTACCGGATAAGCAATAAGCAGCAAAACTCCCCATTTCATAGGTGAAGTTGGAAAATTTTCCCAACCGTAAAGGAAAAAGTTAAGTATCCTGCCTGGTTGTCTCAAATCATCTATAAGATTTAAAGGTGCGGCAACCAAAAGTACAAATGCCATCAAAAGAGCTACACCTGCTATAGGCTTATATCTTTTCCAGCCAAATACATGGGCAAAACTGGATATGATAAAAGCTGCCGCCGAACTGCCTGTAAACCAAAAATAGTTTGGTATATCTATGCCCCATGGCTTTGCTATGGTTATAGATGATATAAGTGTATTTATACTATCCATTGTTTTGTGCCTCCTCTCTTGTTTTCATCCATTCCCTGTGAAATCCCTCTTCAGCTTTGACTATATCATCAAGGCTTTGAGTTGTGCTAAAGAGTTCTTCTACTTTTGAGTCAAGATTGATGTAAAATACTTGGGGTTTTGTGCCTTGTGCCTCTTTTAAAACTGTAGTTGAAAAATTACTAAGAAGTTTGTAAACATCAGAATTTTTATCATTTATATCTCCAAAAACTCTGGCTCCTCCTATGCAAGTCTCAACACAAGCGGGCAACAACCCTTTATCAACTCTTTGAGCACAAAAGTTACATTTATCAGCTGTTTTTGTTCGTTTATTGAAGTATCTTTTATCATAAGGACAGGCATTTATGCAGTATCCACATCCCCAACACACTGTATTGTCAACGACAACTATACCGTCTTCTCTTTTAAAGGTTGCCCCTGTAGGGCACACCGGAACACAGGCCGGATTTTCGCAGTGATTGCAAAGCTGAGGCAGAAATGCTTTTCTTACATCAGGAAATTCGCCTATCTCGGTTTCTGTTACAAATGTTCTAAACTGGTCATCCGGAACTTCATTTTCCACCTTGCAAACAGATGTGCAAGCTTGACACCCTATACACTTTCTAAGGTCTAAAACCATGACAAAATGCTTTCCTCTTTGTCCGATATATTTCGGATCTTTAGCATCTCGTCCGGGATTTTTCATGGAAAAGGCATTTGCCTGTGAAGTTGCCAAAGCAGCAAAAGCAGTAGCAGACAAACCTTTTTTTAGAAAATCTCTTCTGGAGTTTTTCTTTTCCATCTTTTCTCCTTTATAAAATTTTCAGTATCATAACAAGAGAAAAGGGGAAACCAGGGGGAAGGAACAATACTAGATAGTGTAAGTAATTATAAAAATGATTTTATACTATTTTATATTACCAAATTTAGAAACTTTAAATGACTGCTCTAGCAGGACAGTATAAATTGCTCTGCCGCCCAAAGCATTTGCAACTACGGCGGCCACCAAAGAAGTAATAAGCAGAGGCATTAATAGATTAAAGCCTCCTGTCATTTCAGCAACAAGTATTATACCGACTATAGGAGCTCTTACAGTAGCACTAAAAAGTGCACTCATGCCAACAACAGCAAACACCAAAGGTTCCAAATGCAAAGATGGTATCAATTCATTTGCCACTATTCCAAAAGATATTCCAAAAAGCGTACCAAGTGCAAGCAT
Organism: Campylobacterales bacterium; assembly: GCA_027023175.1. Lineage (GTDB taxonomy): Bacteria > Campylobacterota > Campylobacteria > Campylobacterales > JALSKU01 > JALSKU01. The sequence goes on along the minus strand of JALVWW010000165.1, from coordinate 3,645 downwards.
GGGTGCAAAAATACCACCAGGAGCACCTGTTCCATAAGATATCATTGTCGTTAAAAATCTAATCACAAAAAGAATAAGCAAAGCTTTTAAAGTCAAGTTTCCATTTAAGGCAGAGTGAATTACTCTATACCCTTCTCCCACACTATCAGGATAAATATAGAAAAGCAAACCTATACAAGCACCTATAAATAGTATTAAAATATTAAATTTCCAGCCACTAATTTGTGATATTTTTGTTGTAAAATATACTAAATATTTATTGAAAATAAACCCTAATACTCCAAACAAAATACCAAGAATGCAAAATATCCATAGTTTATACACATTTGGAGCAACAATATCTCCCATAGGAATCAAAATTTTATTACCAATCAGCATGCGTAGAGTTATAATGCTTACAATACATGCTGTTGCTACACTTTTTACAGTAACATAGGCATACTTTATCTCTTTGCGCATCTCTTCAAAAACAAACAACATACCGGCCAACGGAGCATTAAAAGCAGTTGCCAATCCAGCTCCGGCTCCAGCAGCTATAAGTACATCAAGCTCTCTTCTGTCAAATTGAAAAAATCTTGATACAATATGACCCAAAGCACCCCCTATTTGTACCGAAGGGCCCTCTCTGCCCATAGACATACTGCCCCCCAAAGAGAGCAAACCTCCAAAAAATTTTACTATTACAATTCTAAGGCTATTCATCTCCATCTTATCTCCAACAACACCTTCAATATCCTGAATTCCACTTCCTGCAGCATCGGGGGCATATTTGTTTACAATATATACTGAAACAAAAACCATAACAGAAGTTACAAACATATATGCTATATATCTATAACTTTGCCAAGGATAAATTTTATTTATAATATTAGATTTATTTACCAATATCCAGTCAATCAACACATGAAAAAGCGATACTGTTAGACCAACACTTATACCAATTATAGCTGATAAAAAGATTATTAAAAGAAACTCATATCGTTTGTTTTTCACTTTTGCCTACTAATATATTATGTTTTTTAAAAGCAATCATAAAAACTGCTCCATTATCATCATTTTGTACAAAAATTTTACCGTTATTGTTTTTTTCTATAATTGTCTTTGTCATATATAAGCCTATACCCGTACCACTTGTAGCATGTTTTGTACTGAAATATGGCTCAAATATTTTTTCTACAGGAGTTACCTTGATGCCTCCTGCATTGTCTTTGACAGACAGTATATGTTTTCCGTCTTGTATGTAAGCAGTTATAATTATACATCCATCTTTTATACCTCTTTCCAAAATAACATCTTTTGCATTGCTTATGAGATTTAAAAGTGCCTGGGCTATTTCGTTGGGATAAACAAAAAGTTCAAAGTTCTCTTTTATATCAATATGAAGCTTTATATCGTTATTGTTTAATGATGCACTCATAAGATTTTCTACTTTCTTTATGGGGATTGATACACTAAACCTCTCTTTTTGTTTCCCTGACGCAAAAAAATTTCTAAAGTCGTCTATAGTTTTTGACATAAAAGTTATCTGCTCATTTGCTTCATTTACTTTATTGAAAAGTTTTTCTTTAGTTAATTTGCCCTTTTCAAAAAAAAGCTCTATATTTATAAGAATGGAAGAGAGGGCTGTTAAAGGCTGTCTCCACTGATGAGCGATATTGCCTATCATTTCACCCATACTTGCAAGTTTGCTTTGATGAGCCAAGATGCGCTCTTTTTCATTTGCTTCCCTCTCTTTTTTTAACTTTAGCCCTATCTCTTTTTCAACTCTTTTTTGAAGATTCTTATTTAGCTCTTTTAACTCATCTTGAGAGTTTTTAAGTTTTTGGTTGGATTCATCAAGCTCTTTTAGTATGATATCAAAACCATAATTTATAGCAATCGCAACCACCAGCATAAAGAGCATCACGGCAATAACACTTTGAATGATAGCTTTGTGAATAAGTGCTTTTGAGTAGGTTATATCTTGCAAAAATATGATTTTAAAGTTATTCCTATCATCTATGCCTTTGCCCTCCACTATATAGGGTAAAAAGATTTTATCATCTATTTCTATCTCTTTTGTCGGGTTACTGTCATATCTTAAATAGTTTATATACCTATCATGTCCAAGTGAAAACAGTATAGTATGATTTGTATTTTTAAAGAGCATGTAGACATTTACATCCATTATATTTTTGATTTGTTCCAAAAAATATTTGGGGTTTATAATAAATACAACATACCCTACAATATCTCCTTTTTTATCTCTTGCTTCTGATACGGCATGATACATAAAGCCTTCATTGGCATCATACCAAAAGCCGCTGTAAGGCTTTTTCATTTTTTTAAAATATGAGAGTTTTTTGCCGGGGTATTTTCCAAAATATGTGAGCAGGTCTCCTTTTTCATCATAAAAGCAAAATGATGTCAAATATTTGTTTTCTTTACTGATGATTTGCCATCTTGGATAACTTAGTTTATGAAGAGCTTTTTTATCATTTTTTTCAAAAGCTTCCCTGATTCCATATGAGTTTATATTGGCATATCCTCTTGTGATATAAAACTTTTCAACTCTTTTTAGAGTTTGGCTGTAAACTATTTCAACTCTTTTTATCTCTGATTGCTGGATAAGGGCAGTAAAATCTTTTACATCTTTGTACCTTACAAAGAAAAAGAGTGCTGCAGAAAATACAAAAAGTATAAAAACCAATATAATGGTTTTTGTTTTGACGGATATGGATGTAGCAAAATCAGTTAAGCTCAAGCTTGTATCCTATACCGTAAACACTTTGTATACACTCACTTCCTATCTTTTTTCTTATCTCTTTTACCAAAGATTTGATAGCCTCTTTGGAGGGTGATTCATAGTCCCAAAGGTATTCAAATATATTTTCAAAAGAGATGGTTTGATTTGCTCTTTTTATAAAATATTCCAAAAGTCTACTCTCCATTTTGGAGAGTTTTATATCTTTATTTCCTTCACAAACTACTTTTGTACAGGGGTTGTATATACACTCTTCGTTTAGTTTTATAGCAATATTGCCATCTACTAACTCTAAAGCTGCTTCGTTTAATGCATGTATAAAAGCATCTTTATCATAGGGTTTTTTTAGATATTTTGTTATTTTAAGTTCAACTGCTCTCCAAAGATATTGCTCTTCAGTATGGGCCGAGAGTATGATGATGGGTATCTTTTTATCTTTTTGTCTAACCTTTTGTATAACTTTCAGTCCATCCATGTGCGGCATACATATGTCAAATATAAGAACATCGTAGCTTTCTAGCTCCATTTCATAAGTTGCTTCGATACCATCTTCGACAGATACAACTTTATCGAAAAAAAGCTCAAGAATTTCTGTGACATTATCTCTTATACTCTTTTCATCTTCGGCATATAAAACTTTTTTATCGGATAATATATCTAAAAGATTGTAATTGTTTTGCAATTAGTTCCTCCTTTTGCGTGGTAACAATTATACCAAAAAAAGGAGGAGATTGTTTAAAAGATATTTAAAGCATAAACAGAGATATGTCTTTGTTTCTCATCCGTTTTATCTGCAGTATCATACTTTAAAAACCTGTTTTTCTGCATAAAACGGCTTATCATTGTGACATATTTTTCTTTTAGTTCAGAATAAGCTTTAAGAGTTTTTGCTGCATCAAGTG
>JALVWW010000164.1 GCA_027023175.1 Campylobacterales bacterium | reverse complement strand
TTATAAATATTGAGTTATTTGAGTATCTTAAGAAAGAGATAAATAAATAATATGGGTAAAAAACTATAAAATTTTAACATATCAAAATAATATGTTAAAAAAACTGTAAAATTTTAACATATTCATAAAATTTGGGTCAAAAGGACAACAACATGAAAATGTTTCTTATGATATTAAGTTTTACCGTTATGCTTTTTGCACAAAAAGTTTTTGTAGGTTCCCCACATCAAAGAAGTATAACCATTTACAATAGCGGTATAGCTTTTGTGCAAGAGAGTAAAGATTTTGATCTGCAAAAAAATGGAAGTGCTTATATTGTTTATGAAGGTGTGCCTAGTTCTATCATTATAGATAGTGTATTGCCCGAGTTTTCTTGTGAAGATACTTTGCTTTACTCTCAAACTTTTGAGAAAAATAGAGTAGATTTTGATAGGCTTTTAAAATACTATAAAAAGCAAACTCTACCTATAAAGTTTTTTAAGCCTACAAGCAATGCAAATGAAAGAGTTTTATCTGATGGATATATATTATCTAGTGGTTCATATATAACTATCAAAGATAAAAACAGCAAAATCTATCTCTCATCTTTAAAAGATATAATTTTTCCTACTCTTCCAAAAGAGTTGACTCTAACAAAACCTAGTCTTGCTTGGAGGGTTAAGGGTAAAAAAGGTAAGCAAAGTGTAAAACTTTCATATCTTGCAAGAGATATAAAGTGGAAAGCAAACTATACGCTAAATCTTGCAAAAAAAGCGAAACTTACAGGATGGATAACGATAGATAACCATAGCGGAATATCTTATAAAGATATGAAGATATATTGTATCGCAGGAAGTGTCAATATTTCAAGAGAGTCCAAAAGAGTTCCTAGGGTGATGTTTAAAAGTGCTATGCCTACAAGCGATAATTTAGCTGTAAAAGAGGAGTCTTTCGGGGGATTTCACTTGTATAAGATACCTTTTAAAGAAGATATTGAGCTTGGCTCTAAGCAGATAAAATTTTTATCAAAAAAAGATGTGGTATATAATGAGTTTGCAAAATTAAGATGGAGTATGCCTGCTTATCCGTTAAGAGGAGTTAAAAAGTACTCTCTTTCTCATATCGTACATATAAAAAATGATAAAAACTTCGGGCTTGGTTTACCTTTGCCAAAAGGAAAGATAAGAGTTTATAAAAAAGATAAAAGTAATAATACTCACTTTTTAGGAGAGAGTTTTATCACCCATACTCCTATAAATGATGATATATATCTAAATATCGGTAAATTTTTTGATATAAAAGTAAAAGTAAAACAAATAGCTTATAAAGCCTCAAGAAATAGGCATCATATATATTCGAAAGTTAATATAAAAGTATCAAATGAAGATGAAAAAACAAGGGTTATAAAGTTGGATACTTTATATAATCCTATCGGTAACTATATGATAAAAAGTAATTGTAAGAACATTTGCAAAGATAAAGATGTAAGTATAGGTTTAAAGAGATTTGTTATAACTTTACCTTCGCATAAAAGTTATGATTTTACTTTAGAGTATGAGTCGGATAATTGATGAGAATTGTTTTTGTTTTTGTTTTGATACTTTTTATCAATGGATGTGCCACCAAAGACAATAATTTTGCAAATAGAGTTTTTCAAACAAACGGTGCAACTTTGATGCATGAGTATTTGATAACTTTGGATAAAATGCTTTTGCAGTTAGGAATAAAACTTAAAAAAAGAAATAAAGAGATATTTAGCAAAGATATACTTATGTATCTTGAAAATGATATGAGAAATAGTACCGATACTATATCGCTTCCTTTGGTACATACAATGAATAAAACTAGCTTTAAAGAGTATCTAAAGATAGCTTTTTCTAACGATAAGATAAAAGATAGAGGGGATTATCTTTTGGTAGGACTTTATAAAATGTTTTATTGGAGTTTTGAGGCAAAAAGCTTTCATAAATTTAGTGCTATGCAGTATGACGGCAATAAACTGCAAGAAGCTTACGAGATACTTCAGGTAGTTGCATGGAAAATAAAGGTAGCAAAAGACAGCAGAGGCAATTATCTATATCTTACATGGCAAAATAATTGGCAGGTTGAATTGCACAAAAGGCTTAAAAGAGGCGAGAAATTATCTGCAAAGCTTATAAACTCTCTAAAATATATAAAAAATAAAAAAGAGAGTTTACTTTCTTCTTCCAATCTTTCTTTTGAGGCACTTTTTGCTAAAATGCTGTTTGTTTATGAAAGGGCTTTGAAAACTGTAGGAGTTGAGCCTAAAAGTTTGGGTACCGATGCACTCAGGACTCTATTTTTGATGTTTTAGGAGATTAGATGAAAAGGTTTGTATTGTTTATTTTGGTTGGAGTAAGTTTGGCATGGGCTAAGGGTGATATTTTTTTATATCTTGATAAATGTTCAAAAGCCAACTATGAAAAACTGCAGCAGATTCTAAAGAAAAAGCCAAATCTAAAAATATATGACAAAGACGGTCAAACTCCTTTGACAAAAGTCGCGCAATCTTTACAAAACTGTTAC
>JALVWW010000163.1 GCA_027023175.1 Campylobacterales bacterium | reverse complement strand
ATCATAAACAATCAGGGTATAGATATCCAAAACCATGATATCAGTTCTCTTATCAATAATGGAGATACGGAAGCAACCATAACATTAACCTCCGAGGGAGATAAATATTTTCCTAGTGTTGTTGCTTTTGCAACAGATTTATATGAGCCTAGGGTTTGTTACTATATAGATAAAATTACAGATGAAAATAACCAAACTGTTTATGAAAATAAAAACTTTATACAAGATTTGGTGCAAAATCAAAAATATAAGATATCTTTGTGGATAGCAAATATGAAAAAAGATTCTACTGATACAGATATTGAGACAGCAAAAAATGTAAAAATAAGTGTTGACTATAAAAATTTCAATTATGTGCAAGAAACAACTTTTATAAAAAATACAGATTTTAATAATTTTATTCATATTACTGATGCTTTAGGAGATGATATAGGAGAATTTGTAAATGATTTAAATCAAAGTGATTGGCGATTGGGTGATGGGGCAACAAGTACATCAGGGGGAACACTTTACCCAACATTGGATTTTAGTAATGATAACGATAAAGCTTTTATAGATATAAATGGAACATTTGTAATAAATGATAATACCACCACAATAAATTTGGATGATATTTTTATTTTCAAAGCTTCATATAAAACTGATTTTTTAGAGATTGCAAATCCTATACCTATCCCAAAATGTCAAGACTTTAATACTATAGGTGATACCTATGTACCAACTTTTGGATCATTTAATGTTGTTAATAAAGACTATATAGACGGTACAATGGTACCCAAAGATGAAAATAGCAGCATAAATGCACTATATACTCAAATCGCAAATAATCTTTTTGAAGTTAAAGCGGTAAGCTTGGATAGTGATATGGAAACTCCAAAAAATATAGATGCACTAGTAGGAATTGATCTTATAAAAAATCCAACTTCAGAAACGGAGTGTCAAACAAATCCTGCACTATGGGAAAACAATGTAACATTTGTCAACCAGTCATCAAAATCTCTCACTCTTAGCTATCCAAAAGCCAATAAAAACTTAAGGTTTAGAGTAAAATATTTAGTTGATAGATATGGAAGTATTGTAGATTGGAGAGGAAAATGTAGCAACAGTTCAACCAATACAACATATAATGACTATGCCTGTATTTGGGGTGTTTTAACTGGAGAAGTATATGATAACTCTTACTGTAACGAAGGGAATGGGTATCCAGAAGATAAATGTCCATGTGCATTAGAGTGCAATCCTGCAACAAACTCTTCTCCAAACCACAACGACCAATGTGTACAATGTGTTTTCAACAATCCAAATTTAACACAATCTATATGTTCTAGAGATAACTTTGCAATAAGACCAGATAAATTCAATATAATAAATATTCCAACAAACATAAGGGCTGGAAATGAATTTAACATAACTATACAAGCAGTTGATATAAATAATCAGCCGGTAGAAGACTATAATGAAACATTAGCAATAAATAGTGCTACATCACCAGAACTTGACTACAATGAAACCAATAGTTCACAAGGTTGTATAACAGGAACAATATCTACCACAAGCTCTCTCACATTCAAAAATGGCGAAGTCAATATAACACTAAATTATAATGAAGTAGGAGACCTTAATTTAACCACAAAAGAGTTGATAGGAACTGAGTATGCTAAAGTTGACACCAAAGATTCTACAATCAATAAAAGATTTATAACTCAAAATAGTCAAATATTATCTATTATTCCGGATCATTTTAGTATAAACGCAGCCTTTAAAGATTTTACCAGTAATTTTACCTATTTGTCTAATAATATAAATGACTCTATGGCAGCAATATTGGACTTAAATATTACAGCAAAAAATAAACAAAATATTACAACAAAAAATTATAATAGTACCTGCTATGCTAAAAAGAGTAACTACAATATAACATATACTCCACTCTTCATTACCGGCTTAACCAAAATAATATATCAAGAGAAAAATACATCTACAACAGGTGATAGTTTAATGTCTAACAATAATTTTTCTCTTACAAATATATCAAAAGATGTTTTTGCAATAGACAACAATGGAACAGCTAATGTAAAAATAAAAATAAATTTTGATAGAAATAGCACTACAGCAGTAAACCCATTTAAATTTACCATAAATGATATTAATGTAACAGATGAAAATAATACACAAGGATCTATCTCACTAGATCAAAATACAACTTTTTATTATGGTAGAGTTCATGCACCTGACTACAGCAGTAGTTCAAATATTATAAATAATGCAAAAATATATTATGAAGTATACTGCAAAGACTGTAACAAATCTAACTTTACTTCTTTGGGAGTTGAAAGCATTGATGGTGTTTATTGGTATGTAAACAAAGATCACAATAGTAGCAATAGTGGACAAATATATGGATATCCACTCACAAACACCACTCCAACAAATCTTGTAAATATCACACCTGTGAGTAGTACAATCTCCGGAGTAGAAAATACAACTATTACATATAGTGGCAATAAATATCCATACAAAGAGAGAATAGATATTAATTCATCTTCTTGGCTTACTTATAATCCATACAATCAAAATGCAATATACAATTATTTTTATGTTGATTTTTCAGGCGTTGGAAGCTGGGCAGGTATAGGACAGCCAGGAAAAACTGTAGATCTTAATATAAGCTCTAAAAGATCAAAAAGGATTGAATGGTGACGAGAAAGGGCTTTACTCTTATAGAGTTAATTGTTGCTATCGTAGTTATCTCTATAGCTCTTATGAGCGTCCCTTTACTTCTTTCTCAAGCCAATAAATCTAATGAATTTAATATAAACCAAGAAGCTATTCTTGCAGGAGCAACAAAGATAGGGGATATCTTGACATACCCTTGGAATGAAAGCAATGCATCTCAAACCCTACAAGTATTTGATGTAACTCAAGGAGATAACAATCTATCTAGATATCCAGATAATACATCCACAAGAAGAATTGGGCATTTTAAAGAAAACTATAGAAGAAAATTTTATAGTCAAATTACTCAAGCTAGTTTGATACTTGGTCATGAAAATACTAATGATTTTGATGACATAGATGATTTTAATGGTATTACAGAATCTATTACAAATGGTGGAGTAGGTGACTATATCAAAGATTTTAATATAACTACTACTGTAAAATACATAGATGATAATGCAACCTACTCTTCGTCACCTCTTTTAAACATGAATATCAATACCATCGGTGTTACTCCTAGTACAAATCTTAAAATGGTTGAAGTAAAAGTAGTAGATACCACAAACAATGAGCACATAACCACCTTGCGTGCATTTTCAGCAAATATAGGAAGTTATGAGTTGCTATACAGGACATTCCCTTGAAAAATATAAAAAACCATTTAGCTTTTACAATGATAGAAATGATTTTTGTTATAATTGTTTTGGGAATAGTCGCAGTCATAGGAAGTGGTATTGTGGCAAAAATATATGAATCATATATATATTCAAGAAGCATCAATACATTACAAACAAAAACTGAATTGGCTTTATATCAAATAGCAAAATTCCTCTCATATAGAGTAAAAAATAGCACGATTGCCAGAAAGCTTCCACCAAATGATACAAATATCACATCATTGGTAGATGCGAATGAAAGCTATAAAATTCTTGAATGGATAGGGTATGATAATGAAAGTTTTGAAGGTAATTCTACGACTCCCGGCTGGAGTGGTTTTATAGATCTTACAAGTCCCAATACAAGTAAAACACAAATAGATACTGCAGGTAGTCAACTATCTTATGCTGAAGATGTCATATATACTCTTTCATATGGTGATGTCAATCTTAGCGATGTAAACAGTTCTGTGGCTATTATCTTTACAGGGCTTCCAAACCAATTCGATATCACAAAGTATGGATGGAATGATTATAGCGGCACAGTTGATCATGATTATGTCTTAAGAGTTAGAAAAATGCCGGGCAATGAGGATATACTTCAATTTGTAGAAAATAATGCTTCGACTGTTTATGAGCATTTCCAACTTGTCTGGAGTGCTTATGCTGTAGTTCCTGAAGGTGTCTCGGGAGATCAAAATCTCTCATTTTACTACAACTACAGACCTTGGATGGGTGATAAATATAGCAATGGCAATAAATCTACTTTAATAGAACATGTATCAACCTTTATATTTAAACAAACTGGCAATACAATTAGACTAAAACTTTGTATTTTCAACCCCATTGGACTTGATTTCAATATGACATTTTGCAAAGAAAAGGTTGTATTTTGAAAAGAAAAGGTTTTTCTCTATTGCTTGCTATAATCGTTATGATAACAATAGCAACTTTAATGGCTTTGATGATATCTTTAACATCAACTACAACAAAACAAACTTCAGATATCTATGTAAGTGAGCAGACAAAACTTTTAGCAAAAAGTGCTACCGAACTTGCACTGTTGGCTATATCAGGACATGACAATACTATAAATTGCATAGAAAATATCAACTTTACTTTTGAAAATAATTATGATGTAAACATAAGTTTATATTATATCGGCAATGCACTTCCATGCAACCCTTCTCATCTTCTTGCAAATACTATCTCAACTCCGGAATCAAACGGAACTGTCATCATAGATACCTATGTAACTTTCAAAGGCTCAAGTGAGCCCATAAGATACCACAGACGAACCATACAAAAGCCATAATTTATACTTTTTTAGATAAAATTTCATCAGGGGAATGAGGTTCTCCAAACATTTTGATACAAAAGGAGATAAGATGAATGTCAGTATAGTTGGAAAACAATTTGATTTGACTGATGCCATTAAAGATCATATATCAGCAGCTATAAGTTCATTGGAAAAGTACAATCTGGATATAATTTCAGCAAGAGCTGTAGTTACTGCGGATGAAAGAAACGGTAAAAAAGGTTTTAGTGTTGAATTTGTGATAATGTTACCAAATAAAAACAGTGTAGTCATAAAGCAAAAAGACAAAGATGTTTATGCAGCGGTTGACTTGGCAATAGACAGGGCTCAAAAAGTCTTAAGAAGACACAGCGACAAAACAAAGGAACACAAAGCCGAAAAACTTGAAGAGATAGAAGCTAAAAAGATTCTTGAAGAAGAGAAAAAAGCATTTGAAGAGTTGGCTGATGAAATTATCCCAATGGAGCTAGACCTTTACAAGCCGACTGAACTTGAAGAAGCTCTTGAAAAACTAAAAGAGAGTGATAAACAGTTTTTGGTTTTCAATGATATAGACAACCATATGAGAGTTCTTTACAAAAAAGGTGACGGTAAATACGGTCTTTACTAAGATAATGAGACTTGGGCTATCCCGAGTCTCTCTTGTGCTTGCTTTACAATCTCTCTATCCTTTGAGAGATCAATCCATTCAAACATTTTCCCACTTTGAAGTTTGCCATCTATCACATCACCGCTTTGTCGATATTTTAAATCAAGCTCAGCTATATCAAATCCGCTTACAGTTTTTGCAAACTCTTTGAGTCTTTTAGAGTTTTTGTCATTGGTGTATAAAAAGCAGTATCCTTTGAGTCCGGTTCTGCTTACTCTGCCTCGTATCTGATGGAGTGTGGCAAGCCCTAGTCTTTCAGCTCCCACTATCACCACTGTTGTAAGTCTTGGAAGTGATATACCCACCTCTATAACTGTAGTAGATATAAGAATATCACCCTTTTGCCTAAAATTTTCAAGTACCTCATCTTTTTCTTTATCTTTTCCATAAGTAACAAAAACATTTTTGTATCTTTTTTGCCAGTATGACTTTGCCTCCTCTATTGACTGATAAGATACCATTTCGCTCTCTTCAACAAGAGGATAAATGATGGCTATTTGATGAGAGTTTTTTATCTCATTTTCTATATGGTTTATTAAATTTTTAAAATCACTTCTTGAGATGATTTTGGTAATTATCTCTTTTTTAAAAGGTAACTCTTTTATAAAAGTATAATCTACTAAAGATGAGTTTATCATAGCAAGCGTCCTTGGTATCGGGGTAGCACTGAATTGTAAAAAATGAACTCTTTTGTTTTTCTCTCTTAAGGCAAGGTTTTTTATCATCTCTCTTTGGTTTACACCAAAACGGTGCTGCTCATCTACCATGACAAGCTCACATTTGGGCAATTTTTTATATAGTAGTGCATGGGTTCCCACCAAAAAATCAAACTCTTCAAGGTTTTCATTTTTCTCTTTTGAGGTTACCAGTACTGTCTTTATAAAGGAGGGTAAAAACTTTTTTGCTTCAGAGTATATCTGATGAGCCAGCAAGGATGTAGGAGCCATCAAAACTGCTTTTTTGGGATATGCCATCACAACTGAAGCAAGTATCACTATAGTTTTACCGCATCCAACATCTCCAACTATCACCCTCTTTGAAGCATAAGGACTTTGAAAATCTTTCCTTATATCATCTATAGCCTTTCGCTGATCATTCGTCAAGGAAAAAGGCAGAGACTTTATAAAACTTGTTACATCTCCGTCAAGTTTTGTGCTTGAATGATAAACTCTTTTTTTGGATGATAATTTTTTTAAATGATTAAAAATCTCTATAAATTTTAGAGTACGAATATAGCGGAAACTATCTCTTTGCTCCAAAAATGTATGTGTGGGATGGTGAAACAAAAGCAAATCATCAGCCTCTTTCAGGCTTAAACCCTCTTTTAAAAGTCTCTCTTTAATGATATATTTATCTATAAGTTTTTTTACGGTTTGATTTCGTAAGGGTGTTTTATACTTTGAGCTGATTGTATTTACTTCCGTAACGGTTTTTGGCTGAATGATACTAACTCTTCCAAAGTTTTGCTCAATCTTACCTTTTATAAAAACTCTAGCTCCATAAGAGAAAAGTTTGTTGTGAAAAGGCTTGGGGTGAAATATGATGCCTTCAATCTCTTTATCAAATTTAAAAGAGTAAAACTTTACTTTTAAATATTTGGGAACTCTTTGAAGAGTTTTTACCTCTGCATCTATTACGCAAACTTTACCTGGATATAATTCATTTGATAAAAAGTTATCTTCATAAGATGAGGGTATCAAAAGTGCCAAATCAAGCAAAGAGTTAATTTTTAACTTTTTAAGATTTAACTCATCTTCTTTATCAAACCAACTCACAAATCTACTTTGTTACTATGAAAAAAGATAATTTTTCTATCTCCTTGTGAGCTTTTATAAAATCATTCAAATCTTTAAGGGTTAGTTTTTCGATGAGTTGCAACTCTTTTAGAGAGTATCCAAGCTCGAGACCTCTGTAGTATTCAAAAAATGCTCTGTTAAGTCTTTGGGAAAGTGTCTCTACTCTGAGAGGCTCACTGCCACTTAAAAACTCTTTTGCAGCCTTTAACTCCTCTTTGGTAGCACCGTTTTGTAAAAAATTATCTACTACTTCTTTGACAGACTTTACCGCTTCATCTTTGGTATCGGTTTTAGTTTGAAGATATCCGCTGAAGTCACTGTATGATTTGTTTAAATTGACTCTTGCATAAGCCGAATAAGCCAACCCTTTTTTGACTCTTATCTCCTCCATAAGCCTACTTCCAAAACCGCTTGAACCCAAAATAAAAGCAGCTACCTTTGCCTTGTAGGCATCCTTGTCATTCACTTTTAGATAAAACGGGGAGCCAAAGTAGATATAAGCTTGCTTTGTATCTTTTTTGATCATTTTTTGCTCTGCTTTGTCATCAGCATTGTAAAATCCTACTTTTTCATAACTACCTGCTTTTAAAACAGAAAGAACATCTTTTACTTTTTGCAATGCTTTATCTTCATCTATATCTCCACCTATTACCACTATGGCTCTAGATGTTACTATATGTTTTTGAATAAATTCTCTTATATCTTTTAGTGAAAGTTTTTCAATACTCTCTTTTGTTCCAAGTGAACTATGACCTAAAGGGGTGCCTTTAAAAAGAAGTTTTTTAAGCCCTACTGAAGCAATATAGTCATAATCATTCTCTTTTGATGAAATTGCCCCCAAAGTCAGTGTTTTAACTTTATCAAAACTATTTTGAGTCAAATTTGGATCACTTAAAAGCTCTTTTAACATTTTGGTAAGTAAGCTAAACTTCTCTTTTAGTGAACTTGCCTCAAAAACAAAAGTCTCATTTCCATTGTTTACACTTAAGTTCAGTGCATTATCATCTAAAATCTCAGCAAATTTGGTACTTCCAAGTTTTTTTGTACCTTCGGAAAATATTTTAGAAGTTAAGCTTGCAAGCCCATAATGTTTGCCATCTTCCATAGAGCCGCTATTTCTAAAAACTATCTCCATAGACACTACCGGCAAAGAGTTATCTTTTTCATATATCACAGGTACTTTTATACCTGAAACTTCCACCTCTTTTACTACTGCACTCATCAGCCATCCTTGTATCATAAATATTATTAAAATCAATTTTTTCATCTTAAAATCTCCTTACCGCCTTACCGCCTTGACTCCAAGCCAAAGGCTCAATAGACCTCTAAAATGTTATAAGCCGTATCTCTTTTGGCAGGAATTGCACCTATATCTTTTATAAGCTTTACCATTTCAGCCTGATTCATTTTATTTGCCACGCCCGCAGCCGAAACAACATTTTCTTCCATCATTGTACTTCCCAAGTCATTTGCTCCAAACATTAATGCTAACTGACCTACATAACTTCCCTGCGTTACCCATGAGCTTTGGATATTTTTAAAATTATCAAGATACAAACGACTAACTGCCAAAAGCCTTAGATATCTGTTTGGCGAAGCCCTGTGAGTTACGATACCCTCTTTTTGAAGCTTTGTGTGATTTGGCTGAAAGCTCCACATGATAAATGCCCTAAAACCGCCGGTTTCATCCTGAAGCTCTCTTATGCGTCTAAAATGCTCCACTACATCCTCTTCATTATCAACCGAACCAAACATCATAGTAGCTGTTGTTTTTATACCTACCTCATGAGCAGCCCTATGTATGGCTATCCACTCATCTGAGCTCAGTTTTTTGGGAGCTATGACTTTTCTTACTCGCTCACTTAATACTTCCGCACCGGCTCCGGGCATACTAAAAAGCCCCTTGTTGTGAAGTCTTTGCAAAACCTCTTTATAGCTTATCTTTGAGACTTTAGATATATAATCTATCTCAACCGCGGAAAAACCGTGTATTGTGATGGTTGGATAGTGCTTGTGAATCCACTCAACCAACTCTTCATACCACTCAATTTTCAGCTTTGGATGGACCCCTCCTTGAAAAAGTATCTGAGTACCACCTATATCTATAAGTTCTTCAATTTTTTTACCTATCTCTTCAAAACTAAGTACATAAGCATCATCATCTTTGGCATGCCTGTAAAATGCACAAAATCCGCAATCCACCCAACAAACATTTGTATAGTTTATATTTCTATCAACTATAAAAGAGACTATATTGTCTGGATGAAGTTCGTTTTTCTTTTTTGTAGCCATTTCACCCAACTCTTTAAGGTCGGCATTTTTTATGAGATCTATCGCTTCTTTGTCGGTTAATCTTTCATTTAGCATATTGATTGTATTATTTCCTCTTATTATAAAATAACAGATATTATACTTGATATTTTGTTAAGGGATACTAAATGAGGCAAACTGTTTTGATAGTTTTATTTTTGCTTATCGGTGTGGTACTCTTTGAAGTCATTTTGGAAAAGCTGTTTGGATGATAAATAAAAAAGAGAAAGTCGGATATATTTATGCTGTTGGAGCTTTTACTTTCTGGGGATTGGTTCCGATATATTTTAAAATGGTATCAAACATACCCGCCCTTGAAGTTTTAGCCAACAGAATTATATGGTCAGTTGTTTTTTTGGCATTTTTACTTATCGTTACAAAGCAGTACAGATACCTGAAAAATATATTTAAAAATTTCAAAGAGCTTAAAATGCTTTTGCTCTCTTCGGCTTTGGTTACGACAAACTGGCTTATCTTCATCACAGCTATCAATATAAACCAACTTGTAGAAGCCAGTTTTGGCTATTTTATAAACCCTTTAGTCAGTATACTTTTAGCTTTTATATTTTTAAAAGAGAGATTAAACAAACTCCAAAATTTTGCGCTGTTTTTAGCTGTTTTGGCTGTTGTTTACCAAATTTTTACACTCAAATCGTTTCCATTTATCGCTTTGGCTCTTGCTTTTTCTTTTGCTTTTTACGGACTTGTCAGAAAAAAAGTAAATCTTGTAGCAATGCCCGGGCTTTTTATAGAGACTCTCTTGATGTCTCCTATAGCTCTTATATATATGATATATCTTGATAAAAACGGCTTGTCACATTTACATCTTGCTTTGGATAGTCAGACTACTCTGCTTATTCTAGCAGGATTTGTTACGGTTGTCCCTTTGGCATGGTTCAATGCCGCAGCTACCAAGATACCCTACTCCACTTTGGGCTTCATTCAATATATCGGACCGACTATATCTTTTTTATTGGCTATATTTTTATATCATGAACCTTTTGATATACACAAGTTTATCTCTTTTGCTATAATATGGATAGCACTTTTGATATTTAGCATCAAAATATAAAAGTTAATATTTCAGATTTTTTATGTTATAATTTTTTATTGTTATAAAAATAAGGGTTTTTAATGGACAATAACTATGTAATGGATGATGTTTATATAGGCAGACAACCTGTCCTTGATATTGACAATAATATAGTAGCTTATGAAATTTTATACAGACAAAACAAGATATTCAACTATTGCGACACTGATTTGGACAGATTTGAAATAACAGCCAAAGTACTCTCCATAGCCTTGAACAATATCGGTGTAAACAAACTAATTGACAACAAAAGAGGTCTTATAAATGTTGATGAGTCTCTCTTAAACCACAGCATTATAAACAATATACCAAAAGAAAAATTTTATCTTGAACTACTTGAATCAACCAAGATAACCGATA
>JALVWW010000162.1 GCA_027023175.1 Campylobacterales bacterium | reverse complement strand
ACCCGAGCATCCCGACAAATGTAAAAGTCCTTGCACTTCCAAAAAAATAACTAGAAGAATTTTCATGAAAATGCAACTTGTAAGTTTTTACCTCAAGGCCTATCAAAAAACTAAAAACGATAGTTATCACAAAATCTATCAAACTTTTTTCTACATGCATACAATATCCTTGTGATTATATTTAACTTACAAATCATAATACCATAAAATTTGTAAAAAGTTACAAAATAACCACAAAATAATCATGAAAAAATAAGTCCCTGCTTATAACAATTTTCATTGAATTTGCACATCACTTCCTGTTTATAGACCAATAAATCCTCTTTTTTTCCCGGATAATCCATCGAAGATAAAAAATGTTTTATACAATTTATCCTTGCCTCTTTTTTTTCATCAGTGTGGACTACATACCACGGTGCAAAAGCAAATGAAGTTTTATCAAACATTTTGTTTCTGGCTTTTGAGTAATCATCCCAATACTTTTGTGCCTGCATATCTATAGGGCTTATTTTCCACTGTTTTAGGGGATCTTTTTTTCTGGCTTCAAGTCTTCTTTTTTGCTCCTTTTTGCTAATATCAAGATAATATTTTATAAAAATAATGCCTGAATGCACCAGTAAATGTTCAAAACTTTCAACCTCTTGCATAAAACTTTTATACTCTTTTTTTGTACAAAATCTCATCACTTTTTCAACTCCGGCTCTATTGTACCAGCTTCGATTGAAAAAGACTATCTCTCCTGCTTTTGGAAGATGTGGTACATATCTTTGAAAATACCATGACTTTTTATCCGCATCACTTGGCTTGCCAAGAGCAACTACTCTGGCTTCTCTTGGACTTAAATGTTCAACAAATCTTTTTATCGTTCCATCTTTTCCTGCCGCATCTCTTCCCTCAAAAATGATACATACTTTTAAACCTTTTTTTATAACCTCTTTTTGAAATTTTACAAGTTCCACCTGTAACTTATAAAGCTCTTTTTTATACTCTTTTTTTGTTATCATATTACATCCATTCCAATTTTTTTTCTATAGTATCTCAAAACTATCATTTTTACTATATCATTAAACACAAACCAACTAAAAGCATATCCCCATAAAAATAATGCCCACTGCCAATTTATAGGTGTCATTAGTCCAAATCCGAAAATCCCTATAAAAGTTCCTAATAATGCAGTAGAAAATGATGCTAAAGATAGTATCCAGGAAGGATAGGGTCTTTTAAAAAACCAATCTGCTATACGAGTATTAAATATAGTAAAATGACCTGCAACTATAAGCTTTACAAAAAAAGCCGTTTGAACAAACCCCAAGAAAGATTTATCATCATTCATATTTATCCATGACGGTACTTCCGGTAAAAACATAGCAGTATCCGGGTGTGTTTTTAAATATACCATTGTGATATAAAATATAGTAAATGAACTTAAAACTCCCGCAACACCAAGCCAGGTAGACAATACAAACATTTCTTTCATGTCCCATCTGACAGGTTGTTCTCTCACCTTTGTATTATCATAAGCTATAGTCATAATAGGTATATCATTCAAGAGTGCCAATATAATAATCATAATAGCTGTAATAGGATAAAAATTAAATATTATAATAGCCAAAGTCATAAAGATAATAATCCTTATAGTTTCAGCCATTCTGTATATCACATAACTTTTCATCCTTTCAAATATCATTCTTGCTTGTTTTATGGCATCTATGATAACCGTAAGCCCCGGGCTCATAAGAACTATATCGGCTGCAGCTCTTGCCGCATCAGTTGCACCGCTTACCGCTATACCGCAGTCAGCTTTTTTAAGAGCGGGAGCATCATTGACTCCGTCTCCTGTCATACCCACAATATGGTCAACCTTTTGAAGTTCATCTACTATAAAGTACTTATCTTCAGGAAATACTTGTGCAAAACCATCGGCATCTTCGATAAGAGAAATGATTTCAGACTCATGTTTTTTGATGGTGCCTTTTGGCAATGGTCTATTATAAAGCTCTTTTTTAACTTTTTCAACTATGTCTGCTACTGTTCTTTCTATCTCCTCTTGATTGGCATGAGGTTCGAGGTTTTTGGTAATGGCTCTTGATAAAACTTCAGCTAAAAATAGATACTCATCAAAACTCTCACCTTTTAATTCTCTTACATCCTCTATATTGTCACCTATTCCTAAAATCCCGGCAATATATTTGGCAACAGCTATATTATCTCCTGTTACCATTTTTACTTTTACACCTTTGGCTTTGGCTTCAGATATAGCATCTTTTGAATCCTCTCTCGGAGGGTCAAACAGAGGAATAAGTCCGATAAAATGACAACTCTCTTCTTCACATTTTCTATATGCAACCCCAAGAGTTCTAAAACCTTTGTTTGCATAATCAACAACTTTGTTGTAAGCCTCTTTTTTATCAAACTCATCTTGATTGCATTGCTCCAATATAACCTGAGGAGCACCTTTGATAAAAACTTGACAGACTTTTCCGTCATAAAGTCCTTCAGTTCTTTTATGAACAGGATCAAACGGTAAGAATTTTGTCATTTTATAG
>JALVWW010000161.1 GCA_027023175.1 Campylobacterales bacterium | reverse complement strand
TGGGAGGCTCTACTTTTATAACTTCTGCTCCAAACTCTGCAAAAAGCCTACCTGCAAAAGGTCCTGCGATCAAACTTCCAAGTTCTAAAACTTTTACTCCCTCTAGCGGCATTTCGTTTTTACTCATTTAAAATCCTTTATCAATTTAGGTGCAAAGTAGAGGAGGAGTAAAGGTAAGAGTCTTATATAAAATTGCTATGCAATTTCACCACCTTACCACCTTACCACCTTACCACCTTTACTCCTTTACTCCTTTACTCCTTTACTCCTTTACTCCTTTACTCCTTTACCACACAAGTGGTATCCACATAAGCCAAGTGGCTTGTAAGGACAGGTTTTATCTCTTTTTTTATAATTGGGATAACTGACAAAACTTTATCCAAATCTATACCGGTTTTTACTCCCATATTTTCAAGCATATTTATCAAATCTTCACTTGCTATATTGCCTGCAGCTCCCGGTGCAAAAGGGCAGCCCCCGAGTCCTCCTGTAGCTGACTCGAATTTGGTGATACCAAGCTGTAAGGCTGAGAGCACATTGGCTAGCCCCATTCCTCTGGTATCGTGAAGATGCAAAGAAAAATCAATATCACTAAAATCTGCTTTTAACTCACTTAAAACTCTTTCAATCTGCAAAGGATTGGCTACACCTATAGTATCAGCCAGACAAAACTCATCTACTCCTATATCAAGCCCGTTTTGTATCATCCATTTTACTTCTTCAATTTTTATGTCGCCTTCATAAGGACATCCAAATACCGTAGCTACTGCAAACTTTACTTTCATCTCAGGAAAAATATCTTTTATCTCTTTTAACTCATCAAAAGATTCTTCTCGGCTTCTTCTTACATTTGCCTGATTGTGGGAAACACTTGTGGATATAACATATGTTATTTCTCTAAGACCGGCTTCATAAGCTGCTTTTGCACCGTATAGATTTGGTACGAGTGCATGAAATATATCTTTTTTATCACTGTAATTTTCTAGTAGATGTGCAACAACCTCTTTGGCATCTTTCATCTGCGGTATAGCTTTTGGACTGACAAAGGAGGTTATTTCTATTTTTTTGAAATTTGCTTCTATTAGTTTTTCTATTATTTGGAGTTTCAAAGGTGTGGGAATAAACTCCTTTATACTTTGAAATCCGTCTCTTGGTCCGACTTCGACAATGGTAGCCTTCATGGGTAGATTCATAACACAATCCTCTTATATTTTAAATATGTTACAAAAATAAGTATTAAAAAAGAGTATAAAATAATTTGTAGTTGAAAAATAGTTCTATTTTGTTACTCTATGAAACAAGAGATATAAAATGGTATCTTTTTTGCTTGTGGATTATACCACAAATAAATGGGAGATGTTATGAAAAAAATTATTTTATCGGCAATTTGTTTTTTATTTTTACAAGCCCAAACTTTAAGAGTAGATCATTTTAGTACAGATATTTTTTCTTCTGTTTCAAAAGAGTTAAAGAAGGTGGATATGAATCTTGTCATAGAGGGCAGGTATGTTGAGGATGAGAATTATAAAGTTATAGATGCTTTAAATATCGTAATAGGCAGTTTTTATATAGAAAATCTTGCAACCTCTCAAGGGAAAGAAAATCTAAAAAAACTTCTGATAAAATACAGTGCTAAAAAATATGGCGTAGATATAGATGAGGTATATATTTTAAATTTCAGTGTTGAAAAAAATAGACCCTCTTTTGATATGGATGACTTGATAAAAAGGATGAAAGATGAGGGGTGCTGCAATCAACACCCTTGATAAAATCCAGAAAAAAGCAATACATCGTCACTTTTTTTATTTTCTATATCTTTGTCTATCAATTCACTTACCAAGTCTCCGATAGCCGGACCAAAAGTGATACCAAGCCATCCTAAACCGTTTGCGTGTAAAATATTGTCGTAAGCTTCATCTCTTCCAAAAAGAGGTATATCATTTGGTGTCAAAGGTCTAAAGCCTGTCCAGTATTCGGGATCTTTTATCTCAAACTCTTCAACAAAAGGTTTTAAAGTATTTAAAATACTCTCAAACCTGCTCATTTTGTAGCTGTAGTCATGGTTTCCAAGTTCAAGTTTGCTTGTTATCCTTACGCTGTCACTTCTGGGGATAAACCCTATAAATTGATCTTTAAACAAAAGTGCTGTTTTGGGTTTTAACTCTTCATTCATTTTAAATGTTATACTATAACCTTTTGCGGGAGTCAGCATAAGTTCAGTACCTGTTTTTCTTGAAAGAGAGATATCACTGCCGGTTGAAATGATAAAATTATCTGCTTCAAATGTTTCGTTTTTGCTCAAAGCTTTTTTTGCTTTAGAGTTTTCAAATTCAAAATTTATAATTTCTGTATTTAAAACAAATTTGACACCTTTTTCTTTAAGGTATGTTACAAAGTTTTTCATAAGCATTGCAGGATCTAAGTGAGCATTTCTTTTTAAGAATATCGAGCCTACTACTTTTTCATTTACGCACGGTGCCATCTCTTTTGTTTTGTGATTGTCCCAGGCTTCTTTGTAAGGGTGTGTTTCACACTCTTTTGAATCATTT
>JALVWW010000160.1 GCA_027023175.1 Campylobacterales bacterium | reverse complement strand
TACTCTTCGGCCCTTGCACCGAGATTACCGTATCTGTGAAAACTGTGGGATATGCTTTGTTCCATCATATAGTTTAAAAGTTCTATCCTTCCTTCCATCAAAGGTTTTTGTCTTATAATGAATTTTGCATCTTTTGAGGCTTGCTTGAAAACAAATTTTGATACTTTATTGATATCCGAGTAAACAATTCTCTGGATATCTTTAAAAGATTTCACAAATTCCTCTTCTGTTTCTCTTAAAATTTTATCTCCCTCATTTAGTATCTCATCTTTGTTTTCAAAGATAAAGCTAATGGTGCTGCTTTGAGCATATTCGATACTGATATGAACTTTTACGCCACATATTTGAGCTGCAAATACCCGGCTAAGCACATCAAATAAACTGTCACTTTTTGTGACTCTTAAAGCAATTTTATTCAAAGGAATATATCTAAAAATATTGTCTTCACCTCTGATATGTGTATAATCTTTTTCTACTCCAAATTCATTTTTATAGTTTTCCAGATAACTTGCAAGTGCTGATTTGAGATTGGAAAAGTCTATAAGAAACTCATTATATACCCCTTTGTTTGCTGCTTCAATCCATTTGTCAATATTCTTAAAATATTGGTGGTTTATATGCTCTTTTATGATCGGTTTATCTGTCTCTTCTATATCCATAAATTGAGTTATATAATTGTATATACCTACTTTTCTGCCTGCACCTATGGCGGATTTACCCATACCACCAAAAGGCTGTCTTAAAACTATCGCACCTGTTGTGCCTCTGTTGATATAGAGATTGCCGGCTTTTATATTTTCTTTCCAATACTCTATCTCTCTTTCATCAAGTGACTCAAGTCCGGAAGTCAGCCCGTATCCGGTTTTATTTACAAGATTTACGGCATCTTGTAAATCTTTTGCTCTCAAAACTGAAAGTACGGGTCCGAAAAGTTCGTTCATATGACAAAAGCTGCCATCTTTTACACCCCATCTAATCGCAGGCTTTAACATATATTCATTGTTATTTGCAAATTCAGGCTCCAATGCCCAGCTTTCACCCTCTTCAAGTGAATCTATAGCTTTTTTAAGATTACCTCCTATGGGATTTGCCAGGGTGCCTATCTTGTTTTCAAAATCCCAAACCGAACCTGTTTTCAAGCTCTTTGCCGCATCTATAAGGGCGGATTTGAAATTGTTATCATTATAAACTTCTTCTTCGAGTATAAGCAAAGAGGTGGCCGAGCACTTTTGTCCACTGTTTGAAAAAGCTGAATGGATTACATTTTTTATAGCCTGCTCTCTGTCGCTCATGGCTGTAACGATAGTAGCATCTTTGCCTCCGGTTTCAGCAGTCAAAAAAAGATCTTCTCTTGCTTTTAGCATCTTATAAGCAGTATCTTCACCGCCTGTAAGTATTACAAAATCCACATCTTTGTTGGTTATAAGATGCTCTCCTGCAAGAGCTCCGGGAGTTGGAACAAACTGAAGAGTATTTTTGCCTACTCCGGCATCCCAAAAACATTTACACAGTTCATATGCAGTTAAAACTGCTGCACTAGCAGGCTTTAGTATGACACAGTTTCCTGCAGCCAATGCGGCAGCTATGCCACCGGCCGGAATGGCAATGGGAAAATTCCAAGGCGGTATGACGACACCTACTCCTTTTCCTTTAAATTTTAAATTTTTAAATTTTTCAAAATATCTGCTTGCATGTGGATAAAATTCTAAAAAATCAACCGCTTCACTCACTTCAACATCGCTTTCAAAGAAAACCTTTCCTACTTCGGCAGCTGCTACTCCTATGAGGTCACCTCTTTTTTTTCTGATTTCATTTGCAACATTGCACAGTATCTTATGCCTTTGCTCGTAAGTCAGGCTTCTCCATCCATCTTTATCTTCTTTTGCACACTTGACGGCTTCATGCAGGTCGTTTTCAGTTGCCAAAGCAAATTTGCCTACAGTTACGGTTTGTGGCAGTTGTGATTTGTCTGTAACAGTTTTTATTTTTCTGTTTTGTATTGTAGCTTTGCCTGATACAACCAGGGGTGTGATATCAGGCTTGAAGTTATCACTTTTCATCCATTTTTTTCTTATCTCTTTAGCCCAGGTTTTGTTATTTGTCAAAATAAAATCAGTATCAGGTTCATTTTTAAACTTGCCTGTAAGATAACTGCTTTCTCTATAATCATCCCAAGTCTCATGCAGTCTGTCTTGTTTCCTATTTGAGCCTATAAAAAGATTGTTGCAGTTTTTAAACGAATCAATAAATTTGTTTTTTAGCATATTCCATTCATTTGAGCCAACCTTTAAGCCAAAAGAGTATCTTATAAAATTCTCTTTACCACTGTTTTCATCAAGCCTTCTTACCAAATAGGCAATTGCATTGGTAAATTGCTCTTTTTTTGCAACAGGAGCATAAAGAATCATATCTTTGCTTATCTCTTTAATGGCAAGTCTGGCAGATTCACTCATGCCCTCCAACATCTCCATGGAGTGATACTCTTGCACTCCATACTCTTTTGCAAGTGTATAAGCATATGCCTGTTCAAAAAGATTGTGTGAAGCTATACCCAAGTGAACATATTTGATATTTTCTTTTCTCATGCCATATTCGGTCATAACTTTATAGTTGCTGTCGGTATCAATCTTTTTATCATATGGCGCAAGTGGCCACCCCTTTAGGGATGCTTCAGTTTTTTCCATCTCCATATTTGCACCTTTTACCAGGCGTATTTTAATAGGACTACCGCCGTCGTTTACTCTTTTTTTTGCAAAATCTATCAACTGTTTTTGCCACAGATGAGAGTCGGGCAGATAAGCCTGCAGTACAATACCCGCATAAAAATCTTTAAACTCAGGTTTGCTCAGTGTTTTTGTAAAGGCATGATATGTCAAAGCCAAGTCTCTGTACTCTTCCATATCAAGGTTGATAAATTTATTTTGCTCTTTTCCTTCACGATTTATATACGGATATCTCTTTGCCTGCAAAAATATTTCACTAAGTCTTTGAACTAAATGCTCTATAGTTTTTTCATATGAGAGTGGGTTGATTTGTGAAAAAATAGTAGAAATTTTTATAGATATATAGTCAACATTGGGATTTTTTAACAGTTCAAGATATTTTGATACTCTGGATTTTGCTTCTTCTTCACCCAAAACTACTTCACCTATGAGATTGACATTGACTCTTGTGCCCTCTTTTTTTCTTTTTTGCAGGTGGGCGTTAAAGCTTTCATCTTCTCCTTTTATTACAACTGTTTTGGTGTCTTCTCTTATATTGTTTATAAAAAGAGGAACTGACAAATCAGGAAAATAAATACCTATATTTAAAAACAGAAATATCAAAAATCTTTCACTTGTTGTAAAAAATGAAGCCATGCCGTATTTGTTAAAAAGATACTCTATCTGATCAGCAACTCGCTTACTGTTTTTTGTTCTAAAAGATTGGTCCATCAACTCGATGAGCAAAAGTTTATCTTTTGGATGTGAGAGCATTTTTTTCATTTTTAAATGAAATTTTTTGTCAAAATCACTTACAAGCTCATCTGCTCTTTGCTGCCATTTTTCAGCCAACTCAATTGAGTGCTGAATAATTGCTTCGTTATTTGGCATTATAAATCCTTTGAAAATAAATTTTCTTTTTCTTTTCTTTGTATGGTATATACTCCTACTACCCATTCACCTATATTTTTTATTTGTGAAATTTCACTGCTTGCAAAAGATGACTGCAGTTTGGGATACTTTTTGACTGTTTCATTAAAGCTGTTTATGATGGCGGGTATTCTTAAATGGAGTTTTTTTCTTGCATTATCCGGCAAGTCAGAATAAAATGCAAGCATACCGTATTCCAGTGTACTTTCGTCAGCTTTGTCACTATCAAGCATCTTGCAAATTCTTTCTATTTCGTTTGTGTACTCTTTCTTTATGTTTCTTATCCCGTTTTTTACAGATATGATAACTTTTGAGACTGAGTCATTGTCATTTTTGTGCTTAAACCTTTCATCAAGGGTTATGGAAAAAACACCTTCGCTTATGCCATGCTTTTGCATATAATTTAAAAAACCGTTTCTATCTTTTAAAGAACATCTTAATATATCCGATACACTGGCATCGATAAATATTTCCGGAGCATTTTTTATCTTTGCTATCTCCTGGGCGATATGAATACTTAACATTTTTGAAGGAGCATACGAAAGATAAAGTCTGTTATTGGTCCAATGAAGAAAATTGTCTTTTGCTTTTATGATACCTTGGATGGTTGAGTCTATGATGCTTTGTTTAGTCGGAAACTTTTTCACAGTAACTCTCCTCGACTTCTTCTATAATACCGCTTTCATAGAGGATATCTTCGATAAGTCTGTTTTTTGATATGTTGAGTTGAGAGCTTAAAAGCTGTAAAGCATTGTCCAATTTTTTATCTATCTTTATACTAAGCTGGGCAACTTCTCTTTTTGTTTTATTTTTTCTTATAACGCTTTTTATGATTTGGTTTGAATATTTTATCTTTGCCATTATAAGCTCCTAAAAGTATTACTAAAAGTATTACTAAAAAATTGATAAGAAAATCTTACTGTTTTTTTTATTAATTTGAGCTTAAGGTGCCTATCATTAGAGGTGCCCTTCAATTTTGAAATAGATAGAAAAGATGATATAATTCGAATTATACAAGGTATGGCAGATGGTTGCCCGCCCATACTTTTTAAAAGTTTAGGCGGGAGGAAAGTCCGGGCTGCTATAGGACAGGATTTCGTATAACATACGACGGGAGCAATCCTAGGGATAGTGCAACAGAGAGCAGACAGCCCGCTTTTAGTGGGTGATGGTGAAACGGTGGTGTAAGAGACCACCAGATCCTAAGGCAACTTGGGATGCTATGTAAACCCAATCCGCAGCAAGAAGAGAGTGGTTAGTCCTATAAAATTACTCTTCGCTAAAGCTTTACTGCAAAGTAACAGCTTAGATGAATAACCATCCATCGACAAAACCCGGCTTATCGCCATACCTTGATATAATTGATAAATTTGAAATAACTTAATCTCACAATTTGAAACACCCTTTAAGAAATAATATGTAAAAATAAAGTATAATATCGATTATTTTTTAAATCCTAATTTTGCAATAGAATTTGTTGCAGTAGTGCTTATGCTTGAAGATTAGAGGTTTTTAAAAAAGTTGAAGGCTTATCTACTTGGTGTTAAGTCGAAACTTTTTTAAAAGGCTATAACTTCAATGATGAGTGCTAATGCAATGAAGTCTATTGTAAAATTTGGGTTAAAGGGGTTGGATTGCTTTTTGATATTATACTTTTTACTCATATTTTAGCAGCTGCTGCATGGATAGGAGGTTCAATTCTTCTTTTTGGAATGGGTCTTTACTTTAGAGACAAAGAGGTTCAAACTACAGTTTATTACTATATAGGTCCATTTTATGGATATTTTGAACTTATAGTCTTGAGTATTCTTTTAATAACGGGAGGCTATTTTATATATGCCTTAAGCATAGGTGAAGTTTTGCTGCATCCTCAAATGGCTTTGGCAAAATATTTTTACATTAAAATTGTTTTAGTTACACTCATAACTATCTCGACTATCATACATATGTATATTTCTCTAAAAGCTCACGGAAGAGACAGAACTCTAAAAGAGAAGTTAGTTTCTCGTGCTACCTCTTTGGCAATATTTACACTAAATCTAGGAATTTTATGGTATGCCATAAAGATAAGAAGTTTGATTTAAATCAATGCAAATAAAATTTTTTGTGCTATAATTCCATAAAAATTTAAAAAGGAGTAATTATGTCTGATTTTGATATAAAAAGACCGGATGATGCGGAAGAATTAAAAGTAGAGGGACAAACGGTACCTTATTATAAGTATAAAGTAGGAGATACTACTTACATAGAGTTTGATACAAGTAGATGCGGACCGCCTGAGCCTATGGTAAATGCAATGCTCGCACTTCAACAGATAAAAGATCCAAATACAAAAGTACATATGATCAATCATAAAAAACCTATGGGTTTGCTTCCAAAAGTTGAAGGTGAGTATGATATAGAAGATAAAGAGATAGATGGAGTTACACACTTAATTTTTACAAAAAAGGCAAATCCTACAGCAGAAACTAACTATAATGATACAAATTGCCACGGATAATATAAAATGGGAAAAAATTTAGCAACTGAAATGGCGCCGCCATTTGTTTTGGTGGCTCATTACTTTATAGCCGGAGCTTTTTTTTATATGATAGCATCTTTTATGCTTCCATTTTATGCAGGTGAGCTAAACTCGTTTTTCTTATCACCGGCAATAGCAAGCTTGATGCATTTGTACCTTCTTGGATTTATAATGATGATTATATTTGGAGCAATGTATCAACTTATACCGGTTGTTTTAGAAATCCCGATATTTTCAAAAGATTTTGCTTATATTCAATTTTACCTTTTTGTAGCAGGTGTAGTTATATTTTCCATAGCTTTGGGGGTAAACGGTTATATAAAAATGTTACCTTATGGAGCTATGATGATGTATATATCTATGCTAATATTTGTAGCCAATGTATTTTTAACATATAAAAATATAGAGCTTTGGAGTATAACCGCAAAGTATATACTTGTTTCAAATATATTTTTAGCTATCGGCGTAAGTATAGGCTTTTATATGGCATTAGATCTTATATATGGATTTGGCGCGGATATAGTTTCACTAGTTACTTTGCATATATCTACAACAATTGTCGGCTATATTTTAATGACCATTATGGGAGTAGGAATGATACTTCTTCCTATGTTTTCGCTCTCTCACGGTTTTAGCGACAGGTCAATAAATATAGCCTTTTATTTGGTGATTGTAGGTTTAGTCCTGTTTTTAGCATCAGTTTTTACCAAGATTGCAATTTTAAAATATATCGGTATTGTATTGGTAGGAGTTTCTGTAATTTTGGGACTTTATCAAATGTGGCTTATTTTTAGCACCAGAATAAGAAAGCAAAATGACTTTTGGGCAAAAAATATGATAGCTTCATTTTTTTCATTGATTTTATCACTGTTTATTTTAGGTTTTGCTATATTTTTTGATAGTCAAACACTCTTTATACTGTTTGGCTTTATGCTATTTTTTGGATTTTTTGTCTTTTTTATTGTAGGACATATTTATAAAATACTTCCATTTTTGGTATGGTATCAAAGATACTCTCCACTTGTCGGAAAGATAAAAGTTCCAATGCTCAATGAAATGGTAAAAGAAAAAGTAGCTGATATACAGTTTTGGATAACAACAGTTGGAGTTGTATTGTGTTCTATTTCGATATTTGCCCACATTAGTGTTATGTTTACAGTAGGAGCTGTCATCATGGCAGTTTCTACAATATTAGTAATTTACAATATTTACTATACTTTGGTGTATGGATTAGACAGATTAAAAGATATAAAGGATTGATTATGAGTGTAACTGAAGAACAAGTTAAAGAGGCGATAAAAACGGTTATAGACCCAGAGGTTGGATTTGATATATACTCTTTGGGGCTTATTTACGGCATAGACATAGACGGTGATAAAGTTAAAGTTACCATGACACTCTCAACCAGAGGTTGTCCTTTGCATGAAATGATGAAGCAGTGGACAAAAGAGGCTGTTGAGAGACTTGATGGAGTAAATGAGTGCGAAGTAGAGATAGTGTGGGAGCCTGCTTGGAATATAACAATGGCTAGCGATGAAGTGAAGAAAGCTTTAGGAGCTTTGTAGTAACTCGTGATTAGTGATTGGTGGTATAGATTAAGTTTCACTCCAGTTTTTACCTCATTCTTAAAATGGTATCCTTGCCATTCTTCCGAGGCTTCAGGCTATTTTTGCATCGTACAAAAATGGACGCCTTCAGAACCGGTAAAAAATGAAGTGAAACTTAATCTTAGCTTGTCAAATTTACTATAATGAATACAATAAAGGATGTTTATGAGTGATTTTCCAGAGTTTTTTAAAAAGGTTCCATCTATTGTGACTTATGATCCTTTGGCTGAGGTTTTAGGTACATTTAAAGACGGTAAGATAATGTTTAACTATATTCAGATAGTAAAAGCCGCAGGCCATAGTTGTCCTACGGTTGCCGGAGCTTATGCTATGACTTATCATGCTTTAAAAGCACTCTATGGTGAAGAGTTACCTGTAAGAGGTGAGATAAAAGTAGAGTTTAAAGAGGATATTGAAGATGGAGTTGCCGGAGTTATTGCAAATGTTATTACAAATATCACGGGAGCTACAGACAAAAGTGGTTTTAAAGGTATAGGCGGGAAGTTTGCCAGACACTCTTTAATGTTTTTCAATGCTCCTATCAACTCTTCAGTTAGATTTACAAGAATTGATACTGGTAAAAGTGTAGATGTTTTTTATGATCATTCTATTGTGCCCGGAAGTCCAAAACAGCAACCTCTTATGCAAAAAATTATGCAAGGAGTTGCTACTAGTGAAGAGAAAGAGGAGTTTGGAAAGCTTTGGCAAGAAAGAGTTGAAAAGATACTTTGCGAAAAACTTGATGAAGTAGTTAAGGTCAGTATAGTAGGATAGGGGTAAAGGAGCAAAGAGGTACAGCATAAGAAAAATTGCTTTGCAATTTTTTAAAAAAGCTCTATACTCTATGCTTTTAACTTCACTGAAGAGAAAAGAAGATTTAGGTCTGTATTTTTCTAATCACGAATTACGAGTTACGAGTCGCGAATAAAAAAAGGTTGGATATGAATAATATCATACTTATAGGTTTTATGGGTGTCGGTAAGGGAACAATTGCTAGAGCTTTATCTAAAAAAAGCGGTCGATTTACGGTCGATACCGATGATCTTATTGAAAGCCTAGAGAATAAAAAGATAAAAAAAATCTTTGCTGATGAGGGAGAAGCATACTTTAGAGAGCTTGAAAAAAAGTGTGCTTTATGGCTTCAAAAGAGTGTAAAAGATACCATTATCTCAACCGGAGGTGGATTTTATAAGCAAAAAAATATTAAAAAGATTGGCAAAATTATCTATCTAAAATCCTCTTTTGAAGCTATTTTGGAGAGGTTAACAAACCATCCAAATGCCAAAAAAAAGTTGGCAAAAAGACCACTATTGCAAGATATAAAAAAAGCAAAAGAGTTATATAGTCAAAGAGTAAAAGAGTATGAAAATATAGCTGACATAACAATAGATGTAGAAAAAAAAGATATAAAAAATATAGTAAAAGAGATTTTATCTTTTATTTAACTGTA
This sequence comes from Campylobacterales bacterium, assembly GCA_027023175.1. Taxonomy (GTDB): domain Bacteria; phylum Campylobacterota; class Campylobacteria; order Campylobacterales; family JALSKU01; genus JALSKU01. The sequence goes on along the minus strand of JALVWW010000160.1, from coordinate 1,765 downwards.
TAATTACTTCAAGAGTTATTATCCTAAATTTTGTAATAGAATTTGTTGCAGCAGTACTTATGCAGTGAAGTCTATTATAAAATTTTGAGATTATCATTAAAGTATATTAATATGATATAATAAGATTGTTATAATCAACCAATATACTGGAGAAAATATATAGCCATGAAATCTAAAAAGTTCGATTTATTAGATATTCTTTCTGATAAAAAAGTGTTATTTGCTGAAGATGATGAAGGAGTGGCAAAAAATACTATAGAAATTTTAGAGTTTTTTTTCAAAGAGGTAATTGCCGTAACAAATGGCAAAGAGGCATTAAATGAGCTTGAAAACGGTAGTTATGATGTGCTTATTTTTGATGTGTTGATGCCTGAACTTGATGGGATTGAGGCTATCAGACAAGTTAGAAAAAAAGATAAAAATATCCCGATAATTATCATTTCAGCACATATTGAACAAGAGTATCTTTGGAGGGCAATTGAGCTTAAGATAACCAAATATCTTCCAAAACCTTGCTATAAAGATACAATCATAAAAGCTTTAAAGGCGGTATCTTTAGAGCTGGCTGAAAATAAAACTGAAATAAAGCTTTATGAAAATTGTATTTATAATCCTTATCTAAAAACTATCTACAAAGATAAAACAGAAGTTAGACTCTCTACCAATGAAAGCAGACTTTTAGAATATTTTATAAAGCACTCTGATCAAGTAGTTTCATACGATAGGATATATTCTTATATCTGGGGAGCAGATGCTCCTAGCAAGGAGGCTATAAAATTTATAATAAAAGAGTTAAGAAAAAAGATAGGCAAAGAGATGATAGAAAATGTATATGGTGTCGGATATATATATAAGACTACATTGTAAAGATAATGTTTAAAATCAATTTAAAAAACTCAGCCATTTTTTTAACAGTTGTTTATATATTGATGGTTGGTTTTTTTTATAACTTTTATCAACATCTTGTTATAAAAGATGCAAAACAGGAGGTTGTAAATATATTAAACACTACAAAAGCTATAAGAAAATATGTAGAAAATATTCAAAAACCTGTAATTTATGATCTTAAAAAAAGAGGAGAGTTGTATAAAGATTTTTTTGATCCAAGAATTCTTTCGTCAACATTTATAGTAAATACCATACATCATATACAAACATCTTCAAAAAAATCGAAAAATCAAACTCCATATAAATTTAAACTAGCAGCAACAAACCCTAGAAATCCCATGAATAAAGCTAATAAATTTGAAAAAGAGATTTTGGAAAAATTTAGAAAAGCAGAGCTTAAAGAGTTTTCAACAACTCTAAAAGAAAATGGTGAAAGCTACTTTTATGTTGCGGTTCCAATTGAAAGAAATCAAAAATCTTGTATGAAATGCCATAGCACGCCTAATGTTGCTCCTAAAGAATTGGTACAATTATATGGAAATAAAGCTGGATTTGGAGAAAAAGTCGGCGACTTAAGAGCGATGATTTCCCTAAAAGTTCCCATCTCTCATATCATTTCAACACATATAAGAGATTTTTTGATCACTATTTTTATAGCACTAATCTTTTTTGTAATCTTTTATATACTTTTATATATAATCTACAAAAAAAATCAAAAACTTCAGGCAAAAAGAGATCTTTTATTGCTCAATCAAAATAAATTAGCCTCCATGGGTGAAATGATAGGGAATATTGCTCACCAGTGGAAACAGCCTCTTGCACAACTCTCTTTTGTCCTTGTAAATATGGAGCTAAGCTATGAAAGAGGTAAATTAAC
>JALVWW010000159.1 GCA_027023175.1 Campylobacterales bacterium | reverse complement strand
AATATTTTTTAACATATCCCCGTCTCTTAAATGCAGGTGCATATCAAGGGGGGAGTTGAGTGTAATTTTCATAATGTCTCCTGAGCCTCTTTTATCAATCTTTGAATACTCTCTTGGTATCTATTTAAACTCTCTTCATCAGTTGCTTCATATCTTGTAACCAAAACCGGAGTGGTATTGGATGCTCTTACAAGCGCCCAACCGTTTTCAAAGTTTATTCTTACTCCATCTATATCGATCACCTTTTTTACTTCCGGTAGATATGAGGGTCTTTTGGATAATATCTCCTTTATCCATTTCATCAGTTCAAATTTTTTATCTTCGCTGACCGGTACTTTTATCTCTTCAGTTGAGTAGGTTTTGGGCAGTTTGTCTATTTCATCATCAAGATCAAACCCTTTTTGTATCAATTCAAGTACCCTTAGTGTAGCATACAAGGCATCATCATAACCAAAGTATCTGTCTGCAAAAAAGATATGTCCGCTTACTTCCGCAGCCAAATCGGCATGAAGCTCTTTTATCTTTACTTTCAGGTTGCTGTGACCTGTTTTATACATCACGGCACAACCGCCCATTTTTCTTATCTCATCGTACATAATCTGTGAGCATTTTACCTCACCTATGACTGTCGGCTTGTTCATCTCTTTGGCAAAAAGTATTGCCAAGATATCACCCTTTATATTGTATTTTTTTGTCAGTACCGCTATCCTGTCCGCATCTCCGTCATAAGCGAAACCTATGTCATAGCCTTTTTTCAACTCCTCTTTTATATCTTTTAAATTCTCTTCAACAGTCGGGTCCGGGTGGTGATTTGGAAAGTTTCCGTCAGGTTCAAGATAAAGTCCTTTATAATCAAGTCTCAAATCATCAAATATATCTTTGATGACTACTCCGGCTACCCCGTTTCCACCGTCTAAAACTATCTTGGTCTTAAGTTCTTTCAGAAAAGAGAATTCTTTAACCATATAGTCAATATATTTTTTCTTTGCAGGGATTTTAATACAAGTTGTATTGTCTTCTATCACCATATCTTGTATTTGTAAAAACTTATCCCTTAGGGCATATATATCATTTCCAAAAAAAGGCTTTTTATCGATAGTTATCTTAAAGCCGTTATACTCTTTTGGATTGTGAGAGCCGGTTATCATTACCGAAGCTACAGGTGTAATACCACTAAATTCTACATAATTACTAAAATAACAGACCGGTGTAGGCACCATACCGGCGTCAAGCACTTTGACCCCGGCTTTTATAAACCCGCTAGCCAAATAGTCCCTTAAAGTTGGAGAATGTGTCCTTGCGTCATAACCTATGACTACATATTCACCTTTTTTTTTAACCTCTAAACCTAAGAGATACCCTATAAGCTTAACACTTTTTTCATTTAGTTCTTTTTCAAAAATTCCTCTTATATCATATTCTCTAAAAATATTAGTCATTTTTTCTCCAACAATATATCTATTGCAATTATAGCATAACAACCATGATAATCACCAACAACTTTCTTGTTATAATCATTTCAACCTTTCTTAAAGTTACTTTAGATAAAATTAGTCTCTTAATTTTGGTCGCATAGCTCAGTTGGTAGAGCACTACCTCGACAAGGTAGTGGTCACAGGTTCAAGTCCTGTTGCGACCACCATAAAATTTATATAAAAACTGAGGTAATTTTTGGAAGATTTTATAGCTATAAAAGCTGGTGATGAGATCATCGATACCCAAAGCACAAAAGAGAAACAAATCGATATTGATAAAGCTCAAAAGTTATATCTTGATAACTCTAAAGACTCTCTTGAGATTTTAAGACATTCTGCGGCTCATCTTATGGCTCAAGCGATCAAATCTCTTTACCCTGAAGCCAAATTTTTCGTAGGTCCGGTTGTAGAAGACGGTTTTTACTACGATTTTAGAGTAGATAAAAGTTTGGGTGAGAGTGATCTAAAAGAGATCGAAAAAAAGATGAAAGAGCTTGTTAAAAAAAGATATGATATAACCAAATATACTATAACCAAAAAAGAGGCTCTTGAAAAGTTTAAAGATGATGATCTCAAACTTGAAGTACTAAAAAGGATCCCAGAAGATGCTAAAGTAGGCATATATAAACAAGGTGATTTTGAAGATCTTTGTCGTGGTCCGCATTTACCAAATACCAAATATATCAAATTTTTTAAACTTCTTAGAATTGCCGGAGCATATCTTGGAGGAGATGAAACCAAAGAGATGCTTACAAGGATTTACGGAACAGCATTTGCCACAAAAGAGAGTTTAAAAGATTATCTTACCATGATCGAAGAGGCCAAAAAACGAGATCACAGAAAACTTGGAAAAGAGTTAAAACTTTTTACTTTTGATGAAGATATAGGAGCAGGTTTGCCTCTGTGGCTTCCAAACGGTGCAAGGCTCAGAAGCAAATTAGAACATCTTCTTTACAAATCTCACAGAAGAAGAGGATATGAGCCCGTCAGGGGTCCTGAAATTCTAAAAAGTAAAGCCTGGAAGATAAGTGGTCATTATGACAATTACGGCGAAAATATGTACTTCACCCAGATAAACGAGGGTGA
>JALVWW010000158.1 GCA_027023175.1 Campylobacterales bacterium | reverse complement strand
AATTGGTTTCATTATAATCTTACCCAATGAGTATTTTGCATAGTAAGGAACATCTTTTTTTAAAACTTTTTCATAATATAGCTCTATGATTCGCATATTATCCCTTTTTTAAAAATAAAAACATATTATAACAAAAATTAACCTATTTGACTAGATAATACATACTATTTTTTCAATATTTCTCTCATCTATACTATTAAGCTTTTCAATAATCTCACTACTACTCTTTTTTAATTTAATAACAATAGCAACTAAATCAACATATTGAATAAGAATATCGCTAATAGGATACTCCCCTAATGGAGGAGCATCTAAAAAGATATAGTCATACTGCATAGAGAGTCTATTTAGCAGAGTCTCTATCTTAGGACTAAAGAGTAGTTTTGGACTATTGTGAACAATAGGACCTGAAGGTAAAATATCAATATTTGAGCTGATATGATGAATATAGTTGTTTAACTCAATATTTTCAATAGGTTGTTTACTGGTCAAAATGGTACTTAACCCACTATCTGAATCTATATTAAATACTCTATTTGCTTCTACTACATCGACATAGTTATAGTTAATAATCAAGACCTTTTTTTCAATATTTTTAATGCCTAAAGCTATCTGCTCTATTACTGGTACTCGATTTTCTATTATACTATTTGAACTAATTAATATCTTTAATGCACTATCTTTTAAGGTACGTCTCTTCTCTAAAAAAGATATAAGTAACCATAAAGAGTCTCTCTTTGTACCCTCTTTATCAAAATGAAAAATAGTTTTGTTTGTTAATGCTATCTCATCTTCACTATAAATTTTTCTGTCTGCTCTCATTCTTAATGAAGCATAAAGAACAGAAAGAATCAATCCTAAAATAAGACTAGATAGATATAGAAAAGCCTTTTTAGGTTTAATAGGAGCAGAGGGAACTGTTGCCCCCTCAACAATTGGTATATCTACTGTTGTATTCATAGAGATAGATATCTCTACACGTTTTTTTAAAAGACTCTTATAGCTATTTTCATTGGTCGTAAACTCGCTCTCTAATTTTTTTAACTTACTTAATGAGTATGGTAATTTCTGAATAATATTTTTTTTATCTTTTAGACTCTGTCTCTTTACCTTTAACTGACTCTTTAAACTCTGTTTTAATACCTTTAGAGACTTTTTTAAATTATTTTTTATCTGAGAAATCTCTTTTCTGATGTTCAGTATATTTTCTTGAAGATAGTCTCTCATTCGATTATCTATTGTATTAAGATTATCTTTTAACTCTTTAACAAGATAGTACTCATCTGTATATTGAAAACTAAGACTATATAACTCTTTTCCTATCTTTCGTTTCTCATTTATCATGCTATTATAGTTTTCATCACTAAAAAGCTGAACATCTAAATTTTGACTTTGACGCTCTAAAAGAGCTAAATACTCCTCTTTACTATGAAGAGTATCTAGTAGGGTTCTAATCTCGCTATTATAGCTCTGGTCACCATCTAAAAAGATAGAGGCATACTCATTTTTATCTAAAGCTCTGATTAAATTATTTACCATATTTAACTCTAGTGAGAGTTTAGATAAACTACTTTTATTATCCATTACATTTAAAATTATGGAATCTTCTACTTTTGAAAATAGAAGTTCAGGGTGCTTCTCTTTATACTCTCTAATTTTTTTTGTAATAAGCTGGAGCTTTTTTGCCATTAATTTAATCTTTTTATCAAAAATCTTAACCTGCTCTCTATCTTGATATTGACTCCTTTTTGCAATAAATTTTCGATAACTCTTTACCAACTCCTCTACAACATCTTTTGCTCTTATTGGATTATTGTCTTCATAGGAGATTCTTAAAAGAGGTTTTGCCTCTTTTGTAATTGTAAGATTAGAGAGTATCTTAGATATAAAATGCTCTTTATTTGTATCAAGTTCTATAAAATACTCCTGTCCCCCTTTAGCTAAATCTTTATGAGCTAAATCAATTGAGAAAGAGAAGTTATCTCTTTTTATCTCTTCTCCATAGGAATAGACCTTTTTATTTGATTTATTTCCATTTTCATAAAAATAAAACCCACTTCTGTTTATAGGAACAATAGTAAAATTATAAGTAATATCTTTTATATTTTTATATTTAAATTTTATAAAAAAAGGATTCTCTTCCTTATATAACTCCTTTTTTGTCCAACCATTAGAGATATAGGTACGCTGATAAAATTTAATAACATCAATAATACTCTTAATATTATATCTTGACTTTAGAATTGCAATATCATAATCTAACTTATTATCCATATCGACAGTAACACGCTGATTTTCGGGAAAGAGTGATTTAAGTTCAGATTTACTATTTTTACCAACATCTATAACTATACTACTTTTATAGATAGGTACTGTTTTTTTTATATAAAAGTAGGTAGTAATAAGTGTACTCAAGAGTATTAATAATATACTTATTTTATATCGATAGATTTTTTTTGCAAAGAGAAGTAAATCTATATTTTTATTGTCCATTTTTTAACTTTATTTAATATTTTTAAATAGAATTGTATCTATATTATTTTTAACTGTTGTTTAATATTAAAT
>JALVWW010000157.1 GCA_027023175.1 Campylobacterales bacterium | reverse complement strand
GAGCCGCTTCCGCCGTGAAAAACAAAGCTTACAGGCTTTTTGGCAGTACCGAACTTTTCCTCGATATATTTTTGGGAATTATCAAGTATCTTTGGAGTCAATACAACATTACCGGGCTTATAAACTCCGTGAACATTTCCAAAAGATGCAGCTATGGTGAATTTGTCACTTATTTTGCTAAGTCTTTCATAGGCATAGGCAACATCTTCGGGTTGAGTATATAGTCTGGAGTTGTCTATATCGCTGTGGTCTATGCCATCTTCTTCACCACCTGTTACACCAAGCTCTATCTCTAAAGTCATATCGATTTTGCTCATTCTTTTTAAATACTCTTCACAGGTTGATACATTATCTTCTAAAGATTCAACCGAAAGGTCTATCATGTGAGAGCTAAAAAGAGGCTTTCCAAGCCTTTTGTAGTGCTGCTCACCTGCATCCAAAAGAGCATCTATCCAGGGAAGCAGTTTTCTGTTTGCATGGTCAGTATGTAAAATAACCGGTATGCCGTAAGCTTCTGCCATGGTATGCACATGCATAGCACCGCTTATAGCACCAAGTATAGCACCTTTGGTGCTGTCTATTCCTTTTCCTGCAAAAAATGCTGCTCCTCCATTTGAGAATTGTATAATAATAGGAGAGTTTACACTTTTTGCAGACTCCAATGCAGCATTTATGGAGTCGGTACCTACTACATTTACTGCCGGAAGTGCAAACTCTTGCTCTTTTGCTATGAAAAAAAGCTTTTGCATATCACTTCCCGCGACAACTCCCGGTTTTAAAATATCACTAACCCTTTTTTTACTCATTTTTTAACTCCTGGGTTAAAATTTTTCTATCTTTGCAGTTTTTCTTAAGCTTTTAGCAATCTCTTGGACACTTTTTTGAAATTTTTGAATCTTGAGTTGTGATTTTATCCTCTCTTTAACTGTATCAAAAGGAACATTTCCGCCATCTTTTTTATCTTCTACATAAATGATATGATATCCATACTGTGTTTTTACAGGAGTTTTTGTAATCTCACCTTTTTTAAGAGCAAAAGCAGCTTTTGAAAACTCCGGTACCATTCTTTTGGCACTAAACCATCCAAGCTCTCCACCGTTTGCACCGCTAGGTCCTGTTGATTTGGTTTTTGCAAGCTCTATAAACTTGTCTTCAAGCTTTTTACCGCTTAAGCCTTTTAGTTGGTTTATGATATCTTTTGCCTCTTTTTCAGTTTTTACCAAGATGTGTCTTGCTTTAACTTGTGCCGGTTGTTTGAATTTATCTTTGTTTTTATTATAAAAATCTTTTGCTTCTTTGTCTGTAACTTTTGCTTTTGCATACTGCTCTTTCATCCAAACTTCCAAAGCTAAGTCTCTTTTGACTTTTTCAAGAGCTTTTTTAAAAGCTTCAGTTTTTTCAACTCCACTTTTTATCGCTTTTGCAGTCAAGAGTTTACCATCAATCGCCTGGTCAAGTATCTTTTGCTGAGTTTGAGGAGGAAGTTGGTTGAAGTTGATTCTTGGATTTCTTATAACCATTGCTATATCACCTGCAGTGACATCCATACCGTTTACTTTTGCATACACTTTTTCTGCTGCATAACTTGCGCTTGTCAACATCACTGATGCTGCTACTACACTTAAAATAATCTTTCTCATTTTTATCCTTTGTAAAATTTTTATTTCTGTATCATACTATTTAAAAGTAACTGAAAGTTAAACAATTTATTGTTTTGTTGTTTGTTATGTATTTTCAGTTGCCTCTGCTAACTCATGTTGTGATATACATTTTGCACATCATCATCTTCTTCTAAAACATCTATAAGTCTTTCAACTTTTGCCGCTGTTTCATCATCTACATCTACTTCATTGTTAGCTACAAGTTCTATGGAACTTTCCTGGATAGTGGCTCCACTCTCTTCGATGGCTTTTAAAAGCTCATTGAAGTCGCCGGGTTCGCACTCAAAAAGTAAAAAATCATCGAACTCTTTTATATCACTGGCACCATTGTCCATGGCTATCTCCATGATTTCATCATCTCTGTCACTTTTTTCTACAGTAATGATACCTTTTTTATCAAACATCCATGCAACACAACCGCTCTCACCCATGCTTCCGCCGTTTTTTGAAAAAGCATGTCTTACCGAAGCTACCGTTCTATTTTTGTTGTCAGTCATACACTCAACCATGATAGCGACTCCACCGGGTCCGTATCCTTCATAAGTTATCTCATCGTAGTGAACTCCTTGAAGGTTACCTGTAGCTTTGTCGATAGCTCTTTGGATATTGCTCTGAGGCATTGATACTGCTTTTGCTCTCTCTACCGCAAGTCTAAGAGCCGCATTGCTGTCAAGATCGCCTCCACCGGCTCTTGCAGCGGTTGTTATATCTTTGATAGCCTTGGTAAAAGCTTTTCCCTTTATAGCATCCTGCTTGGCTTTTATATGTTTAACTTTTGACCATTTGTTGTGTCCAGCCATATGCATCCTTAAAACTAAAATTGATGGATGATTATACTTAATGTTTCATTAAAATATTATAAGTAGGGGTCAGGTGATAGTGATAGTACTATCACTATCACCTGACC
>JALVWW010000156.1 GCA_027023175.1 Campylobacterales bacterium | reverse complement strand
CAGTGGTCTTCTACAATGATTTTGCTCATATAAAGACCCAAACCTGTTCCATCTTTTTTTGTTTTTGTTGAAAAATAGGGATCAAATATCTTTGGCATTATCTTTTTTGGTATTCCACCGGCATTATCCAGTACTTCCAGTATATAAGCATCCTCTTTTTCATATGTTTTTATGGTGATTTTAGGGTCTTTTATCTCTTTTTCTACCAGTATATCTTCGGCATTTTTTATCAAATTTAAAATAACCTGCTTTAACTCATTGGCATATGATACAAATGAACTATGAGAGTTTAGCTCGGTTATAACCTTTATCTTTTTATCATCTAGGGAGGGTTGGACTATCAAAAGTGCACTCTCAACCAAAATGTCAAGGTTTGTCTTTTGCTTTTCTTTTTTTGGTTTAAAAAAATCTCGAAAATCATCTATGGTATTGCTTAAATGTTTAATATAAAAAGATATCTTGTCAGTTGCTTCTATGATGACATCCTCATTTGCTTTTCCCATCAAAGCTTTCAGTTTTAGTGCCGTACCCGTTGAGGCTATGGCATTTAGCGGCTGACGCCACTGATGGGCTATCATACTTATCATTTCTCCCATTTGTGCAAGGCGGGATTGCTGAAACATAATGATATCATTTTCTCTGAGTTTAGCAACAGTTTTTGAAACTTTTTCTTCCAAAGCACTATTTGCCTCATTGAGCATTTTGGCTTTATTGAGTATGCTTTTTTCTTTTTGTGCATTTTCTATCAAAAGGTCAATCTTTAAAATAAACTCTTCTACTATAAAAGGCTTTCTTATAAAATCATTTCCTCCACTTTTTAGTATCTTTCTTATGACATCATGTGTCAATGCTCCAGATAGTGCTACAATAGGTATATTGATATAGGATATATTTTTTCTTATTTGCTCCAAAACTTCAAGGCCATGCATATCAGGAAGTTCCATATCCAAAACTATCAAGTCAATATTTTTATTTTTAAGTACATCAAACCCATCCTGTGCTGTTTTTGCGGCATGAACTATATAATTTCTAGGATGCAAAACGGTTTTTACCTGTTTTGTTACAAAAGATGAATCATCTATAAGAAGAATTTCTCTATTTGAAAGCATTTTAACTCTTTGAAGAGTTTTATGTATCTCATAGATAGAGTATATAAAATTTTTATCTTTTATGATGTAGTCAAGTATCCCGTACCTAAAAAGCTCTTCTCTTAACTGCTCTTCGTTGGTAGATGTTAGAACTATAACTTTGGTATTTGTTACATCATGGATATCGTCAATTAGTTCATATCCTTCACCATCAGGCAAGTGCAAATCTAAGAGTATAAGCATGTACTCTTTTTGTATAATCAATTTTTTTGCCTCTTTTAAACTATAGCTTGCATCTACTTCATATCCAAACTCTATAAGTTTACTTTTTAAAACATTACTTATCGTTTTTGAATCTTCTACAACTAAGATTTTATTATTTTGCATACTCTTCCTTCAATACCAGTTCTATCTCAAATACTGCACCTTCTTTATCATTGTATGCACTTATTTTGCCTTTGCAGTGATCTTCTATGATAATTTTACTCATATAAAGCCCTATCCCTGTACCATCTTTTTTCTTTTTTGTTGAAAAGTATGGATCAAATATTTTAGGAAGTACACTTTTGGGTATTCCTCCGGCATTATCACTGACTTCAAGTATAACTTTACCACCTTTTTGATATGTTTTTATCTTTATATATGGAACTTCTATCTTATTTTCTATAAGAGCGTCTTCAGCATTTTTTACAAGATTTAAAATAACTTGCTTTAATTCATTGGGGTAAGTTTTAAAAGGTTTTTTATGCTTTATATCTTTTATGATTGTTATCTTTTTGTTGTCTAATGAGGGTTTGACTATACTTATGACATTATCTATCATTACGCTAAAATTACTAATATCTTGCTTCTTGTCAGCCTTAAAAAAGTTTCTAAAGTCCTCGATGGTATTGCTTAAGTGCCTAGAGTACTCATTTATCCTAGAAGCCAACTCTATTGTTGACTCTTTGTCCAATTTATTTAGTTTTGACTTCAAGAGGATTGTAGAGCTAGTAGAGCTAATGGCAGCCAAAGGTTGACGCCATTGATGAGCTATCATACTTATCATTTCACCCATTTGGGCTAAACGGGATTGTTGTAAAAGTTGTTTTTGATTTTCTTCTAACTCTTCCCTTATAACCTGAACTGATTTTTCAAGTTTTTTATTGTACCTTCTTGTGAATATGTTTCTTGCTATCAAAATAACAAAAAGTATCAAAACAATTATCAAAAATTTCCAAAACTCATCATATTGCACTTTTTTTTCAAATTTTTTACCTATCCATTTTTGAAAAATGATATTTTTTACACTTTTAGGTATCTTATTTAACTCTTTTTGCATAATAGAAAGCAGTATAGGATCATCTTTTCTAACTGCTACTGAAAGATTGTATTTTTTTCCAAGATATCCTGCAATTTGCAAATCTTTAAAATCATACATATTTTTATAATAAGACAAAACGGGTAGAGTTGCTATAGTAAAGTAAGCCTTACCGTTTTCAA
>JALVWW010000155.1 GCA_027023175.1 Campylobacterales bacterium | reverse complement strand
ATGGCGGCAGAGATTATCAAGCTTTACGGCTCTATAGAGTTAGCCCCTTTGGTAGGAATGTGTGATGCGATAGTTGACATAGTAGAGACCGGAACGACTATGAAACAAAACGGTTTAAAGGTTGTCGAAACCATAATGGACTCTTCGGCCCATCTTATCGCAAATAAAAATAGCTTCATATCCAAAAAAGTTGAAATTTTGAGTTTGTATGAGAAGATTTCTAAGGTTGTTGGTGGCTCGTGATTCGTGATTAGTGTTTTCCTATGATTTTTTCTATCTCCTCTTTTGGTGCATTTTCTATAGCCTCAAAAGTACCGAAGTAATTTAGTAGTTTTGCTACTTTGGCTTTTCCTATTCCTTTTTTTTCAAGAAGGGAGATCTTTTTATCATTTTTTAGCTTTTGGCTTCTGTGGAATTTTATGGCAAAACGGTGTGCTTCATCTCTGAGTCTTTGGATAAAGAGTTTGCATTCATCATTTTCACTCAATTTTATCTCGCCCTTTGTGCCGTATATCTTATCTTTTGCTTTTCCTTTGCTTCTTACGGTTCTTTTGGCTTTTTTCTCTTTTGATATGGCTATAAGGTCTATCTCTACTCCAAAACTATCGCATATATCTTTTGCAAGTTTTAAAAGTGTCTTACCTCCATCTATCACCCAAAGATCAGGTGGAGGATTTTTCTCAAAACTCTCACATCTTTTGGTTAAAAGCTCTCTCATTTGAGCGTATTCATCTGTTGAAGTTAGGTTGTAGTGCCTGTATCTTGACTTGACAAAGCCGTTTTCATAGTATATCATCGAGCCCACGGGAGATGAGCCTTGCAAATGAGAGTTGTCATATGCTTCTATCTCAAAAGGAGTTTTTGACAAACCAAGTCTCTTTTTCAATTTATTTAGTATGTCACTGTCACTTTTTTTATCTTTTAGAGTCTCTTTTGCATTTTGCAGCGCTATATTTAAAAGCTCTTTTTTTGCACCTTTTTTAGGTAGGGTTATCTTTATCTTTTTAGAGCTTTTTTTACGAATAAACTCTTCTAAAAGTTCATTCTCTTCAAACTCATCACCGACAAGAATACTTCCGGCGATGACAGGCTTGTCATCCTTGTAAAATTCCAAAATAGCCTGTTTGTATATCTCATCTTTGCTGAAACCGTTATCATTTTTTAAAATAGTATTGGTGATTGATACGATTTTACCGTCTCTTACGAAAAGTTTGACCAATACAGCTTTTTCATCTTTTATATAAATATAAAAAAGGTCTATATGTTCACTGTTTTTTAGGTCAATCTGAGAAAAAATAGTACTTTTTTCTATCTTTTCTATAGAGTCTCTAACTTTTGCAGCCTCTTCAAAAAGCTCTTGGGAGGCATAAAACTTCATCTTTTGTTTTAGTTTTTTAATAATGAGGTTTTTATTTTTTAAAAGCGTGAGAGAGTTTTGGACAATATCGCTATATCCCTCTTTGCTGATTTTTCCTTCACAGGGAGCCAGGCATCTTTTTATCTGATAAAACAGACACGCTTTTTTACCTTTTAAACACCCTTTTTTTTGAATAAGCGGATTTATTTCGTAAATAGCATTTAGTATATCTCTTGCTGCAGTAGTGAAAGGTCCGAAATATTTGATATGCGAACCCTTTTGAACTCTTCTTGTTATCTCAAATCTTGGAAAATCTTCATTTAAGTCTATGTAGATATAGGGATAGGTTTTATCATCTCTTAAGAGTATATTGTATTTGGGCTTGAGCTGCTTTATGAGAGAATTTTCCAGTATCAGTGCATCGTGCTCACTTTTTACTACTATATATTCCAATGATTTGCTTTGAAGTATCATACTTCTTATGCGGGCACTGAGCCTTGGTGAGGGAGAAAGAGAGGGAGTAAAGCTAAAATAGCTTTTGATCCTGTTTTTTAGACTTTTTGCTTTTCCTACATATAAAAGTTTGCCGTTTTCATCAAAAAACTGATAAACTCCGGGTTCGTTCGGTAGATTTTGTATCGTTTTTAGCATAGTGCTATTGTAACAAGCCCTCCATTAAGGAGAGCTTTTGAAAACTTGTATCATTTTAGTTTGTCTTGAAAATGTTTAATGTTGATAAATGTAAATTTATATGCAACATATATCAAGACCGGCCAAGTTGCATACCAAAATAGTGCTTCACCTGTTGACATTTTTTCTCCTTAATATTTCATATCACTTTTTAAGCTGTTTTCATCCATTCCGCCTCTATCCATTGCTCTCCATGCAAAGAAAATGTAAGCCAAAACTATCGGTACCAACAAAGACACATAAGACATAGTTGTTAATGTATATTTACTTCCTGAGGCATTTTCTATGCTGAGTGAACTTTGCAAGTCATACAATGAAGGATAAAACGAAGTGTGGTTGTAGCCCAATATGGAAAAAAGTGAAATACCTACCAAAACAGAACCTATTCCACTAAACCAAATACCCTTTTTTGAATCCGTAAAAAGTGTGGAAATTATAGCGTATAAAACCAAAACAGTCCCTATAATAAAAAAGCTAAGTCCTACTACAGGCAAAGAGAGCAAATTGTGTAAATATTTATATGTTGAGAGTGAAAAT
>JALVWW010000154.1 GCA_027023175.1 Campylobacterales bacterium | reverse complement strand
CAAAACTTCCACTCAACCCTGTTTCATTGTAGAAAATTTTAACATTATTAAGTGATGATTTTATTTGCAAAGGATATGTTTTTTTACAAGTCAAACCACCTGCACAAAAACCAAGTTCAACACAAATACCACTTAATTCTAAATCATTGTAACATATATCACTAGTATCACTTATAGGAGATGTGTTTGTTATATTTATCGTAACAGTTGCAGTACTTGTGTGCCAACCAAAATTAAAATATTTTATTTTATAGGTAAAAGTATCTGTACCAACATACCCATAGTCAGGCATATATTCAAAATCTCCATTCTCATAAAAGTTTAAAATAGTTCCATGAGATGGTTCTGAATGATCAATAACCTCTTTAAAAGTTCCTGTGTCATTAGTTAAAATATTGGCCGATAATTTAGTATTCATAACAGTAGAAAAATTATCATCTATAGCAGAAGCATAAGCATTTGATGATAAAAAAAATAATAAAAAACAAATAATAAAATAGTTTAAACGATAACTTTTAGCCTTTTTGCTTTGCGATGATAAGAATGGTATCATAATATCAACCTTTATTAACAATAAGTAAAAATACACTCAGATAGTTAGGATGAAAGAATTGTAATATATTATGTTGTCCATAATTCTTGCTACCCAACCACCCACCTTTTTTGTAGCTTATATTGCATTTTATTATTATTATAATTAAGCTGTGCTTAAATAGCTAGAAATCGTTTCTACTATATGGTAATTTTGATACTTTGTATTATCGAGTATGATTTGACCCATGGTTTTGTTGTCTTGATTAAATATAACAGGGGCCAAAAAGTTTATAGTTGATTTTTCAATGGGCTCCTGTATGATCATAATATTGTAAACAAGGAGTTTGGAGTCTTTTTCTATGCCGAGTAGTTTTTGAAATTCAAGAGGTATGTCAAAAGAGTATTCTCTTATAGCAAAAGGGTCTATCAGCGTGAAAGATATACCACTTTCTTCTTTATCTTCAAGTTTCATAAAAATATCATCAATTTTACTGAGTTTCATCTCTTTTATATTCTCAAATCCAAGCAAAGGACTCTTTACTTCATATATCATCACTAAAACCTTTATCATTTTTATCTCTACTTTTTACTATATCGGCGGTTTTAATCTTTTGATAACACACAATCCCAAATTTTGCAATAGAGTTTATTGCATTAGCACTCATCATTAAAGCTTATAGACATTTAAAAAATTTCTACTTGTTACCTTGCAAACAAGCCATCAACTTTTTAAATAGCCTCTAATATCAAAGCATAAGTACTACTATAACAAATCTATTGCAAAATTTGGGATAAAAGGGTAAAATACCGATTAAATTTGTATTTGGAGAGATAATGAGATATATTTTTATATTTATGACAGGATTATTTTTACTTGGGCTTACCGGATGCTCTTCCAAAAAAGAGGAGATTTACAACAAGCCTGCAATATTTTGGTATCAAGGAATTATGAAGTTTATAAAAAATGGTAATCTAGATAAAGCAGATGACTACTATACTTCTCTTTCATCAGAACATATCGAATCACCGCTTTTAAAAGAGAGTATGCTTATCCTTTCTCAGGCCCACTCAAAAGAGGAAGAGTATATACTTGCCAACTTTTATTTAGATGAGTTTATCAAAAGATTTGGCGATAATGAGTCTATAAAATATGCAAAATTTTTGAAAATTAAGACCAATTTTTACGCATTTGCATATCCTAAAAGAGACCAGGTGCTGCTTGATGACACTATCAAAAAGGCAAATGATTATATTAAGAAGTATCCAAATTCCACTTATATACCACTTGTTCAAACAATGCTAACAAAACTCTCTTTGGCTCAAAAGAGTATGGATTTGCAAATTATCTCTTTGTATAAAAGAATCGGTAAACCAAAAGCTGCAAAGATATATGAAAGTAGGCTTAAAAACGCATGGTATAAAAATGTCAAAATGATAAAACCTGATACTGCATGGTATAGGAAAATATTTGAATAACAAAATAAGTATATAGGGGGTTAAAATGCAACTAAGCGATTATAACAATTTTCCTACAGACCTTCCTGTTGTGATAGAAGATGAGCAGTTTTTGTACCCTTTTATGATATCACCCATCTTTTTAAGTGACCAGGAAAACATAAATGCCATAAATAAAGCTTTGGAAGATAACTCTTTGATACTTGTCGCTTCTACCAAGCTTGGCAGAGAGGGCGAAAGAAGCTTTGAGAGTATCTATGATGTGGGTGTTATAGGCTCAATAATGAGAAAAGTGATGCTTCCTGACGGTAGAGTTAAGATACTCTTTCAAGGGATGGCAAAAGGTAAAATCATAAAAGAGGTTAACAAAAACCCTTTGGTAGCCACAGTGGCTGTAATGGAGCCTACAGATATAGAAGAGATAAAAAAAGAAGCTATTCTTTCAGTTTTAATGGAAAAGCTGAAAGTTCTTTCATCGGTCAACCCATACCTCCCACCTGATTTTTTGAGGACTATAGAGGAAAACAGCGATGTAGACAGAGTGGCAGACTTAATTTCAAGTACTATAAGACTTAAAAAAGAGCAGGCTTACAAACTGTTTATGGAGCAGG